>NZ_BAAAEP010000050.1:0-36161 GCF_039523075.1 Caenispirillum bisanense | reverse complement strand
CCTCCTGCGCGGACTCCTTCGTCGTCTCCCCCGCAGGAGCGGGTTTCTCCGGGGTCGTCCCCGCGCCGTCGGTCTTCGGAGCGTCGGGCTTCGCACCGTCGAACTTCGCGCCGTCGGCCTTCGCAGCGCCCGACGTCGCCGAGGCGTCCGCCTCCTCGGCACTCTCGCTCGTCACGGCATCGAGCGGCTCGGTCCGCGCCTTCGCGGACTCGGCCCGGCCGGCGCGCGCGGCGGCGCCTGACGATTGCCCGCCGCGGGAGGCGGGGGCGGTGCCGGCTGGGCGCGGGCGCGGCGGGCCTGGGCCTCGGCCAGCAGGCGTTCGCTGAGGGCGTAGCGGTCCACCGCCGCCTCGCCGATGCACTCGTCCACGCCGGCGTCGATGTACCAGCGCAGCAGGGCCTGCGGGCTTAGGTCGAGGCTGAGGGGATCGGCGGCGGCGGTGTCGGTCATGGCGGCGACGTTAGCAGGGCCGGCGACGATTTTCGACAGCGTGGTGAAGTTCTCGCCTTCGCATGCGCGGAAACTGCTGATTGGCCCGAATCATGTGCTATAACCCGCGGCACGGGAACGGGAAGCCTCTGCCACGCTGAGCGGGCCGCAGAAGTTTGGAGGAAGGATGGAACGGGAATCGATGGAATTCGACGTCGTGGTCGTCGGCGCCGGCCCTGCCGGTCTGTCGGCCGCGATCCGGCTGCGCCAGCTCGCCCTCGAAAACGACAAGGAAATCTCCGTCTGCGTCATCGAGAAGGGGTCCGAGGTCGGGGCGCACATTCTGTCCGGTGCGGTCATCGAGACCCGCGCCCTGGACGAGCTGATCCCTGACTGGAAGAGCAAGGACGCGCCGCTGACGGTCGAGGCCAAGGACGACAACTTCGTCTTCCTGACGGAGAAGGGCTCGTTCAAGCTGCCGACGCCGCCGCAGATGCACAACGCCGGCAACTACATCGTCTCGCTCGGCAACGTCACCCGCTGGCTCGGCCAGCAGGCGGAGGCGCTGGGCGTCGAGGTCTACCCCGGCTTCGCCGCCGCCGAGGTGCTTTATGACGACACCGGCGCCGTCCGGGGCGTGGCGACCGGCGACATGGGCATCGGCAAGAACGGCGAGCGCACCGCCGCCTACACGCCGGGGATGGAGCTGCTCGCCCGCTACACCATCTTCGCCGAAGGCTGCCGCGGCAGCCTGACCAAGCAGCTGTTCACCAAGTTCGACCTGCGCAAGGACTGCGACCCGCAGACCTACGGCATCGGCATCAAGGAACTGTGGGAGATCGATCCCGCCAAGTCCAAGCCGGGCACCATCATGCACACGGTCGGCTGGCCGATGGACCCGCACACCTACGGCGGCTCGTTCATCTACCACCTGGACGGCAACCAGCTGGCCATCGGCTTCGTGGTCGGGCTCGACTACCAGAACCCGCACCTGTCGCCGTTCGAGGAATTCCAGCGCTTCAAGCACCACCCGGCGATCCGTCCGCTGCTGGAAGGCGGCCGCCGCATCGCCTATGGCGCCCGCGCGCTGTCGGAAGGCGGCATCCAGTCCATCCCCAAGCTGACCTTCCCGGGCGGCGTGCTGGTGGGCGATACCGCCGGCTTCCTCAACGTGCCGAAGATCAAGGGCACCCACACCGCCATGAAGTCGGCCATGGTGGCGGCCGACGCCATCTTCGCCGAACTGGCCAAGGATGCGCCGGCGCCGGAAGTGACCGCCTACACCGACCTCATCAAGCAGAGCTGGGTGTGGGAGGAACTGCACAAGGTCCGCAACATCCGCCCGAGCTTCCACAAGGGCCTGTATGTCGGCATCGTCTACTCGGCGCTGGAAACCTATGTCTTCCGCGGCAAGGCGCCGTGGACCTTCAAGATTCACGCCGACCACACGGCGCTGAAGAAGGCCAGCGAGTGCCCGAAGATCGTCTACCCGAAGCCCGACGGCGTCATCAGCTTCGACCGCCTGTCGTCGGTGTTCATCTCCAGCACCAACCACGAGGAAGACCAGCCGAGCCACCTGACGCTGAAGGATGCGTCGGTGCCGGTGGCGGTGAACCTGGCCGAATACGACGGCCCGGAACAGCGCTACTGCCCGGCCGGCGTCTACGAGTTCGTGGAGGACGGACAGTCCGGCGGCCGCCGCCTGCAGATCAACGCGCAGAACTGCGTGCACTGCAAGACCTGCGACATCAAGGACCCCACCCAGAACATCAATTGGGTGGTGCCGCAGGGTGGTGACGGGCCGAACTATCCCAATATGTAAGGCAAGGGCGACCGCCTTTCGCCGCCGCCGCGGATCGGATGCGATTCGCGGCGGTGGCGTTTCGGCGGTCGGTTGCTCTATGCTGGCGCCGACCCCCGTGTCCGGCGCCACTGCTCGACGGAACCCGATGACCTTGCACCCCATGCCCGCCCGCCTGCTGCGGGGCGCTGCCCTGGCCGCCCTGCTTGCCCTGGTTCCCACCGCCTGCGCCACCGCGGGCAAGTCCGCCGGTCCGACGGCGGTGGCGGAAGCCGGCACCATCCACGACCTGCGGGCCTGGGGGCTGGGCAAGATCCGGGAAGGCGAGCCGCTGGCCGACGGCCCGCGCGGCTACGGCAGCTATCTGGCCGCCCGCCAGGCCCAGATCGACGGCGACACCCGCGCCGCCGCCGACCTGTTCCTCGCCACCCTGAAGGCCGACCCCGACAATCCGCAGCTGGTGCGGCGCGCCTACTTCTACCTCGTGGCCGAAGGCCGCATCGAGGAAGCGGTGCCGCTCGCCCGCAAGGCCCTGGCGCTGGACGAGAGCGAGCCGCTGGCGCCGCTGGTGCTGGCCGCCTCGGCCGCCGCCGACGGCCGCTTTGCGGCGGCGGAGGAAATCGTCGCCCGGCTGGACAGCCGCGGCCTCAACTCCTTCATGGTGCCGCTCATGCGCGCCTGGGCGCTGGCCGGGCAGAAGCGCTGGGACGCCGCCCTGACCACCCTGGCGCCGCTGAAGGACCAGCCGCAGTTCCAGAGCCTGCACGACTTCCACGCGGCGCTGATCGCCGACGTCGCCGGCCGCACCGCCGAGGCCGACCGCCTCTATGCCGCCATCCTGGCGCCCAACCCCGACATCACCCTGCGCACCCTGCAGACCGCCGCCAGCTGGCTCTACCGCCAGGGCAAGGCGGAAGCGGCGGGCGAGGCCATCGCCACCTATGCCGCCGCCCATGCCGACAACGGCCTGATCGGCGCGGCGCTGGAGGACATCGAGGGCCGCGGCAAGCGCGGCGCGCCGGTCACCAACGCCCGCCAGGGCATGGCGGAAGTGTTCTACGGCGCCGCCTCCACCCTGCTGCAGGGCAATGCCTACGACACCGGCCTGTCCTTCGCCCGGCTGGCGGAGCACCTGGACCCCGACCTGGAACTGGCCCGCATGCTGGCCGGCGACATCCTGACCCGCATGAACCGCGAGGCCGACGCCAACGCCGTCTATGCCACCGCCCGCCGCGACGGCATCGCGTGGTACTCCGCCCGCCTGCGCATGGCCGACAACCTGGAGCGCATCGGCCGTTTCGACGAGGCGGTGGCGCTGATCGAGGAGGTCACCAGGGCCTACCCCGACCGGCCGGAGCCGCTGATGGTGCTGGGCGACCTGCACCGCCGCAACAAGCAGTGGACCGCCGCCGTCGACGGCTACAACCGGGCCATCGCCCTGCTGCCGGAGGTGCGGCCGGAGCATTGGTCGTGGTTCTACAGCCGCGGCATCGCCTTCGAACGCTCCGACCAGTGGCCGAAGGCGGAAGCCGACTTCCGCAAGGCGCTGGACCTCAGCCCCGACCAGCCCTTCGTGCTCAACTACCTCGGCTATTCCTGGATCGACAAGGGCATGCACCTTGAGGAAGGCCGCGAGATGATCGAGAAGGCGGTGCGCCAGCGGCCGCGCGACGGCTACATCGTCGACAGCCTGGGCTGGGTGCTGTTCCTCATGGGCGACTACGACGGCGCCGTGCGCCACCTGGAGCGCGCCATCGAGCTGACCCCCGACGACCCCACCATCAACGACCACCTGGGCGACGCCTACTGGATGGTCGGCCGCCGCCTGGAGGCCCGCTTCCAGTGGCAGCGGGCGCTGGACATGGGGCCGGAGGAAGAGGGGCAGGCGGAGCGCATCCGCGACAAGATCGCCAACGGCCTGGGCGAGCCCGAGCACACCCCGGCGGTGCCGGCCTCCGGCAGCGCCGACTGACCCCCGCCGCCGCCGGTCCCGCCATGAGCGACTCCGCCGTCGTCACCGTCGAGGCTCCCGCCAAGGTGAACCTCAGCCTGCATGTGGTCGGCCGGCGGGATGACGGCTATCACCTGCTCGACAGCCTGATCGTCTTCGCCGGGGTGGGCGATACCGTCACCGCCGCGCCGGCCGACGAACTGACCCTGACCGTCGACGGCCCCTTCGCCACCGCCCTGGCCGAGGCCCTGCCGCCGGGGGCGGACAACATCGTACTCACTGCCGCCCGCCGGCTGGCCGCCCTGGCCGGCGTGCAGGCGGCGGCTCGCCTGACCCTGACCAAGCGGCTGCCGGTGGCGGCCGGCATCGGCGGCGGTTCGGCCGATGCGGCGGCGGCGCTGACGGCGCTGTGCCGGCTGTGGCGGGTGGCGCCCGATCCGGCGGCGCTGCGGGCGCTGGCCCTCGGGCTCGGTGCCGACGTGCCGGTGTGCCTGCACGGGCGGGCGGCCCTCGTCTCCGGGGTCGGCGAGGGGATAACCGATGCGCCGGCCCTGCCGCCGGCCTGGCTGGTGCTGGTCAATCCGCTGGTGGCGGTCTCCACCCCGGCGGTGTTCAAGGCCCGCCGCGGCCGCTTCAACCAGCCGGCGCCGCTGACCGAAGCGCCGGCCGACGTTACCGCCCTGGCCGAGGCCCTGCGCGCCCGCGCCAACGACCTGACCAAGGCGGCGGTCGCCCTGGCGCCGGAGATCGGCACCGTACTGGTGGACCTGGGGGCGCTGCCCGGCTGCCTGCTGGCCCGCATGTCGGGCAGCGGCGCCACCTGCTTCGGCCTGTTCGCCACCGGGGCGGAGGCCCGCGCCGCCGCCGCCCGCCTTGCCGCCGACCGCCCGCAGTGGTGGAGCGCGGCGGCGCCCCTGCTGCCGTAGAACCGGCGGTGGAGAGTGACTTGCGGCGGGCGCGAGCCATCGCCTAAGATGCGCCACAGTGGCGCGGCAGGCTCGGATACCGGGGGAACCGCCGGCCCGCCTGCGAGTTTTCCGACCACCGCCGTCGACCCGCACCACTGAAGGAGGCCTCAGTGAACCGTATCGCGTCCCTGCTCACCGCCCTTGTGCTGGCGGTCTTCGCCGTTCCTGCCCTGGCGCAGGACAAGCCCGCCGTGCCCGAGTACCAGGAGCGGGTGCTGGGCAACCCCGACGCGCCGGTCACCATCATCGAGTATTCCTCGCTCACCTGCCCGCATTGCGCCGACTTCCACCGCAATCTGCTGCCCGAGGTGAAGAAGGAATTCATCGATACCGGCAAGGCCAAGCTGATCTTCCGCGACTTCCCGCTCGACCCGCTGGCCACCGCCGCCGCCATGGTCGCCCGCTGCGCGCCGGAAAACAGCTACTTCCGCCTGCTGGAGACCCTGTTCGCCAACCAGGACGCCTGGGCGCGTTCCAACAAGCCGCTGGAAGCCATCAGCGGCTATGCCCGCCTGGCCGGCCTCAACGGCGATGCCCTCACCGCCTGCCTGCAGAGCGAGGACATGCTGAACGCCATCAACGGCGTGAAGGCCGAAGGCAGCCAGAAGTACGGCGTGCGCGGCACCCCGACGCTGATCGTCGACGATCAGGTGCTGAGCGCCTACACCGACCTGCCGACCGCGCTGGTCAAGGCCACCAACTGACCTGAACCCGCCCGTCCCCGCCGCCGCGCGCCCCCCGGAACCCGCTCCGTGATCCGTTTCTCCCGGCTTCGCCTGTCCGGCTTCAAGAGCTTCGTCGACCCGACGGACCTGCTCATCGAGCCGGGCATGACCGGGGTCGTCGGACCCAACGGCTGCGGCAAGTCCAACCTGGTGGAAGCGCTGCGGTGGGTGATGGGGGAAACCTCCGCCAAGCAGATGCGCGGCGGCGAGATGGACGACGTCATCTTCGGCGGCACCGCCAGCCGCCCGGCCCGCAACATCGCCGAGGTGACGGTCAGCCTCGACAACCGCGACCGCAGCGCGCCGGCCCTGTTCAATACCTCCGACGAACTGGAGATCACCCGCCGGATCGAACGCGGCAAGGGCTCCGTCTACCGCGTCAACGGCAAGGAGACGCGCGCCAAGGACGTCATGCTGCTGTTCGCCGATGCCGCCACCGGCGCGCGGTCGACGGCCATGGTCAGCCAGGGGCGTGTCGGCGCCCTCATCAACGCCAAGCCGAGCCAGCGCCGCAGCCTGCTGGAGGAAGCGGCCGGCATCGGCGGCCTGCACAGCCGCCGGCACGAGGCGGAACTGCGGCTGAAGGGGGCGGAAGCCAACCTGCAGCGGCTGGAGGACGTGCTCCAGGCCCTCAACGCCCAGCTCGGCAACCTGCGCAAGCAGTCGCGGCAGGCCGCCCGCTACCGCCTGCTGTCGGAGCAGATCCGCCAGCTGGAGGCGCTGGTCCTGCACCTGCGCTGGAGCCGCGCCATCACCGCCCTGGAACAGGCCAAGGCCCAGCTGCACGAGGCCGAGGCGCGGGTGGCGGAACTGACCGGCCTGGCCGCCTCCGCCTCCCGCCAGCACCTGGAGGCCGACGAGGCGATGCCGGCCCTGCGGCAGGCGGAAGCCGAGGCCGCCGCCCGCCTGCAACGGCTGGTGCTGGCCCGCGAGCAACTGGATGCCGAGGAAAAGCGCCTTGCCATGGCGCGCCAGGATGCCGAGGTGCGGCTGCGCCAGATCGCCGACGACATCGAGCGCGAGCGCCTGCGCGCCCAGGACGCCGGCGAGGCGGTGGCGCGGCTGGAGGCCGAGCGCGACAGCCTGATCGAGTCCTCCGCCGACGAGGAGCTGGAGCAGGAAGAGGCGCGCGAGCGCCTCGCCCGCGTCAACGAGGACGTTACCGACCGCGAAGCCGAACTCACCCGCCTGACCGAACAGGCCGCCGCCGAGGACGCCCAGCGCAAGGCCCTGCTGCGGCGGGCGGAGGAAGCCGACCTGCGGGCCGAGCGGGCCGAACGCCGCCTGCGCGAGACCGAGGACAGCCGATCCTCGGCTGCTGCCGCCGGGGTGCCGCGTGAAGACCTGGAACTGGCGGAAGAACGCCTATTCGCCGCCGAGGAGGCGCTGGAAGCCGCCCGCTCCACCCGCGTCACCGCCGAGGAAACCCGCTCCGCCCGCCAGACCGATTACGAAGCCGCCCGCGATGCCCTGCAGACCGAAAGCGCCGCCCGCGCCCGCCTGAAGGCCGAAATCGACGCCCTCACCGACCTGCTGGCGGCGGAACGGCGGGAGGCGGCAGGATCGGGCGGCGGGCCGCCGGTGCTCGATGCCCTGACCGTGCAGCCGGGCAGCGAACAGGCGCTCGGCGCCGCCCTCGGCGATGATCTGGCGGCGCCGGTGGCCGACAGCGGCCCGCGCCGCTGGCAGGCGTCCGCCGTGAAGGGCGAGGCGGCGGCCCGCCTGCCGGCCGGGGCGGAGCCGCTCGACCGGCTGGTGTCGGGCGCGCCGGCGCTGGCGCGGCGGCTGGCGGCGACCGGTCTGGTGAAGGATCGCGACAACGCCGCCGCGCTCGCCCGCGATCTGGCGCCCGGCCAGCGGCTGGTGACGCCCGACGGCGACCTGTGGCGGTGGGATGGATTCGTCGCCGAGGCCGGCGCCCCCTCGGCCGCCGCCACGCGCCTCAAGCAGCGCAACCGGCTGGCGGAGCTGGACGAGCAGCTTTACGGCCTGGAGGCGCGGGTGGAGGCGGCGGAGACGCGGGTGGAGGATGCCCGCCTGGCCGTCGATCACGCTCAGGAAGCCGCCCGCACCGGCCGCGACCGCGAGCGGGCGGCGGAACAGGCGCTGACCGATGCCCGCAACCGCCAGATCGAACTGTCGCGACGCAACGCCGCCACCGAAAGCCGGTTGGCGGCGCTCGACCAGACCATCGCCCAGATGCAGGCCGACCTCGCCGAAGCCCGCGCCCAGGCCGAGGAAGCCCGCGAGCAGCGCGCCCGCCTGGGCGACGGCGGTGGCGAGCGCGAGCGCATCGACCGCCTGCGGGCCGAGGTGGCGGAGCTGCGGGCGCAGCTGGCCGAGGCGCGGTCCCAGCACGACCGGGTGTTCCGCGAGGCGGAGGAACGCGCCCGCCGCCTGACGGCGGTGGAGGCCGAGCTGGAGTCGTGGCAGCGCCGGCAGGCCGGCAGCAGCGGCACCTTCGAGGAACTGGAAGCCCGCCGCGAGGCGGTGATGGAAGACCTCGCCCATCTCGCCGAACGGCCGCTGGAAATCGCCGCCCAGCGCGAGACGCTGGCCGAGGAGATCGACCGGGCCGAGGCGCAGCGGCGCATCGCCGCCGACCGGCTGGCCGAGGGCGACCACCGCCTGCGCGACGCCGACCGCACCCTGCGCGAGGCCGAACAGGCGCTGGCGCGGGCGCGCGAGGACCGCGTGCGGGCGGAAGGCGCGGTGGACGGCGGCCGCCAGCAGTGCCAGCAGATCGCCGCCGCCATTTCGGAACGACTCGACTGCACCCCGGAGCAGACGCGGGCGCTGGCCGGGCTCGACGACCCCGAGGCGCCGCCGGCCCCCGACCTCGCCGACGCCGAGGACCGCCTGCAGCGCCTCAGCCGCGAGCGCGAGATGATGGGGCCGGTGAACCTGCGCGCCGAGCAGGAGGCGCAGGAGCTTGAGGTGCAGGTGACCACCCTGACGGCCGAGCGCGACGACCTGGTGGCCGCCATCGCCCGCCTGCGTCAGGGCATCGCCGAGCTGAACCGCGAGGGGCGGCAGCGCCTGCTGGCCAGCTTCGAGAAGGTCGACCGCCACTTCCGCACCCTGTTCGTGCGCCTGTTCGGCGGCGGCCGCGCCCATCTGGCGCTGACCGAATCCGACGATCCGCTGGAGGCGGGGCTGGAGATCATGGCCTCGCCGCCGGGCAAGCGGCTGCAGATCCTGTCGCTGCTGTCGGGCGGCGAGCAGGCGATGACCGCACTCGCCCTGCTGTTCGCCGTGTTCCTGGTCAACCCGGCGCCCATCTGCGTGCTGGACGAGGTGGACGCGCCGCTCGACGATGCCAACGTCGACCGGTTTTGCGCCATGCTGGACGAACTGACCCGCATGTCGGAAGCCTCCACCCGCTTCCTGGTGGTCACCCACCACCGCATGACCATGGCCCGCATGGACCGCCTGTTCGGCGTCACCATGGCCGAACGCGGCGTCTCCACCCTGGTGTCGGTGGACCTGCACGAGGCGGAGCGGCTGCGCGAGGCCGGCTAGGGCAGTGGTGCCCCGCCCTGTCGGGTAGTTTTCGCCGCAGGCCGCTGCGGCGCCTTCAAGGCGTTGATTTGGCAGCGGTTTTGCCCGAAGCGGGTGGGCGCGGGGCAGGGTTTTCCGGCTTGACAGGGCTGGAGCCAAACCTTATGGTGCGCGCGATTTTCAGGGGGCTTGCGCGGCCGTTCGCGGGGTTCTCGCAAGGACGGGAACGGTCGACGGACCACCCGGAAGGCTGAGGACCGGAAAGCGCATGAGCGATCGCGACAAGCCCTCGCTGGAGGACATCGATGCCCGAATCCGGGCCGCCCGTGGCGGGTCGGAGACGGGTGCGGGGGCGAACGAGGAGGGGCCGGGGGCGCGCAACGTCTCTGGCATCGGCATCGCCTTCCGCATCAGCATCGAGTTCACCACCGGCGTCCTGGTGGGGTTCGGAATCGGATACCTGCTGGACCAGTGGCTGGGCACCGCACCGTGGTTGATGGTGGTGTTCCTGCTGCTCGGGTTCGCGGCCGGTGCGATGAACGTCTACCGCGTGGTCAAGGGGCTCGATCAGAGTGTCGGGCTGGGCCAGGCGGTGGAACGCAGGAAGGAGGCGGAGCGACGCTCCGGCGACAAGACGCGGGAGTGACGGGCCGGTTCCGGTCCGGGTTTTCCCGACAGAGATTGGCCGGCCCTGCTGGGCCCTAACAAGAGGAACGACAGTGGCTAGTCCGGTTGAGCAATTCGCTGTCAAGCCGATCATCCCGATCCAGGTCGGCGGCGTCGACATCTCCTTCACCAACTCGGCCCTGTTCATGACCATCGCCGTGGGCGTGTCGGCGCTGTTCTTCTGGTACGGCACGCGCAAGCGCGCGCTGGTGCCGAGCCGCTGGCAGTCGATGAACGAAGTGTTCTACGAGTTCATCGCCAACATGATCCGCGACAACGTGGGCAAGGAAGGGATGAAGTATTTCCCCTTCATCTTCACGCTGTTCATGTTCGTGTTCCTGGGCAACATGCTCGGCCTGCTGCCCTACAGCTTCACCTACACCAGCCACATCGCGGTGACCGCGGCGCTGGCGGTGTTCATCTTCATCGCGGTGACGATCATCGGGTTCGCCCGCCATGGCACGCACTTCCTGCGGATGTTCTTCCCGCACGGTGCGCCCATCGCGACGGCGCCGATCCTCATCCCGATCGAACTGATTTCCTACCTGTCCCGCCCCTTCAGCCTGTCGGTCCGTCTGTTCGCCAACATGACCGTCGGCCACATCATGCTGAAGGTTCTGGCTGGTTTCGTTGTTGCGCTGGGCGTGTTCGGCGTCATTCCGCTGGCCGTCGTGTTCGGCGTCACCCTGCTTGAGATCGGCATCGCCGCCCTGCAGGCCTACGTGTTCACCATCCTGACCTGCATCTACCTCAACGACGCGATCAACATGCACTGAGGCGTCGCGGCGGCCTTGCCTTCGGCGTGGCCGCCGGGTAGACCCTGCCGCGGGTCTGCGAGTGCCCTTCAACCTGTGCCTTATGACAAGGGAAGAGAGAAATGGACGCTGAAGCTGCGAAGATGATTGGTGCCGGTCTGGCCGCCATCGGCATGATCGGTTCCGGTATCGGTGTGGGTAACATCTGGGCGAACCTGATCGCCACCGTCGGCCGCAACCCGGCCGCCAAGAGCAGCGTCGAGCTGTACGGCTGGATCGGCTTCGCCGTGACGGAAGCTATCGCGCTGTTCGCTCTGGTCGTCGCCCTGATCCTCCTGTTCGCCGCGTAATCCTCGCGGGGAATGACGACGCCGGCAGGCGGTGCGGGGCCCTCCTGGTGCCCCGGCCGCCTTCCCGGCCCGTTTCGTGAAAGGGGGCCGCGCCGCTCCCGGCGCCGCATCCGATCCTCCGCCACAGCCGCCGCCCCAGGCGCGGCCGTCGCCGAGGCCGGGTTCGACGCAGGGCCGTCCGGTCCTTCCGCCACCAGGAGCCTCAGGTAATGCCGCAGTTCGACCCGACGTCGTTTCCGTCCCAGCTGTTCTGGCTGGTGGTGACCTTCGTCGTCCTCTACGTGCTCATCTCCCGCTTTGCCATTCCGCGCATCGGCGACGTGATGGAACAGCGCCAGAAGATGATGGACGACGACCTGGACCGTGCCGCCCAGCTCAAGGCGGAAGCGGAAAACGCTGTCCAGACCTATGAAAAGGCTCTGGCCGAAGCGCGCGCCAAGGCCCACGAGGTGATGAAGGCCGCCACCGACGAAATGTCGCGCAAGGCCGAAGAACGCAACCGCGAGGTTGCCGGTCGCCTGGCGCAGCAGATCGCCGACGGCGAGGCCCGCATCGCCGCCGCCCGCGACCAGGCCCTGGCCTCGGTCCGCGACGTCGCCACCGATGCCGCCAAGGCGATCGCCGGCAAGCTGGCCGACGTGTCGCTCGCTGACGACAAGGTGGACGCCGCCGTCGGTGCCGCCCTGCAGGAGTCCCGCTGATGATCATCAGCTCCGCACTCGCCGCGACGGGCGAAGCCGGTCACGCCGCGCCCATCTACGCCACCGCCGAATTCTGGGTCGCCGCTTCGTTCCTGCTGGTGATCCTGGCCTTCGCCAAGCCGGTGCTGCGCGCGATCACCGCCGGGCTCGACACCCGCGCCGACCAGATCCGCACCAAGCTGGAAGAAGCCCGCAAGCTGCGTGAAGACGCGCAGGCCCTGCTGGCCGAATACCAGCGCAAGCAGCGCGACGCCCTGAGCGAAGCCGAAGACATCATCGCCCACGCCAAGGAAGAGGCCGAGCGCATCCGCGCCGAGGCCGAGGTGGCGCTGGCCGACTCCATCGCCCGCCGCGAAAAGCAGGCCATGGAGCGCATCGCCAACGCCGAGGCGGAAGCCATGCGCCAGGTGCGCAACCAGGCCGTCGACATCGCCGTCGCCGCCGCCTCGCGCCTGCTGCAGGACAACCTGCCGGCCGACCGGGCCGACGCGCTGGTCGACCAGACCATCCGCGACCTGCCGGCCAAGCTGCACTGAGCCTGCCTCCGGCAGCACCACGCGGCATCCTGGTGAAGTACAGCCCGACCCCGTCGCCGACACCCGGCGGCGGGGTCGGTGCCGTTTCGGGCCGCGTGCCGCCGGCGGCCTCTACCTCGTCTTGTACCGCACTGCACCCTTCGATATAACCTTCCCCCATGACGAGGGGGGATACTCCGATTCGCCGCGGCCGCGCCCTGGGCGCCGCCATGCTGGGCGCTGCTGTTGCCGTCGCCGCCGGGCTGACGGCGGGGATGGGAGTCCCGACGGCCCCCGCCTTCGCGCAAGCGCAGTCGGCGATGCCGTCGCCGGCCGCCGTGGCGCCCGATGCCGATCCGGCGGCGGTGCTCGGTGAGGCCGATGCCGCCCTCTACCAGCAGATCTTCCGCCTGCAGGACGCCGGCGACATGGCCGCCGCCGACCGCCTGATGGCGCAGCTGTCCGACCGCGTGCTGCTGGGCCATGTGCTGGCGCAGCGCTACCTGCACCCCACCGGCTGGCGCGCCACCGGCAGCGAGCTGCGCGACTGGCTGACCGCCCATGGCGACCACCCGGAGGCGGAGCGCATCCATGCCCTGGCCCGCCAGCGCGGTGCCGCCGGGGCGCCGGCGCCGGACGGGCAGGGGGCGCTGGGCGGTAACGGCGGCATCGACCATCAGCCGTGGCTGCCGCGCTCCGGCTACACCCACCTGTCGGAGGCGGACCGCAAGACCGCCATCAAGCTGTGGTCCACCTTCCGCGCCCGCCTGAGCAAGGGCGCCACCCTCAATGCCCGCGAGGTGGTGGAGAGCGAGGACGCCAAGCGCCTGCTCACCCGCCTCGACCACGACCGCATGCGGGCGGCGCTGGCCTATGCCTACTTCATCGACGGCATGGACGATCGCACCGCCGAATGGGCGGAGCTGGCCATCAAGGGCTCCGGCGACAAGGTGCCGACGGCCTATTGGGCCGCCGGCCTCGCCGACTGGCGCGGCGGCCGGCTGACCAAGGCGGCGGCCTCGTTCGAAAAGCTGGCGGCGTCGGAGCACGCCTCGCCGTGGCTGCGGGCTGCGGGCGGCTACTGGGCGGCGCGGGCCCACCTGCGCCAGCGCGAGCCCGGCCGCGCCTACCCCCTGCTGCAGAGCGCCGCCGAGGAAGGCCGCACCTTCTACGGCCTGCTGGCGCGGCGGGCGCTCGGCCTGCCGCTGCCGTTCCAGTGGCGCGACGGCGGCCTGTCGGCGCGCGAGGCCGCGTCCCTGCTGGCCCAGCCGGGCGGCCGGCGGGCGCTGGCGCTCACCCAGATCGGCGAGCGCGAGCGGGCGGAAGCGGAACTGCGCCGCCTCTACCCCGGCGCCGATCGCGATCTGGCGACCGCCATCGCCGCCCTGGCCGAGGTGGCGGAGATGCCCGGCCTCGCCCTGCGGCTCGGCGGCCTGATGGACACCGGCGACGATCCCGACAGCATGAACGGCGCCCTGGAAACGCCCCAGTACGGCGGCCGCGCCGGCGCCCACTACCCGATCCCGCCGTGGACGCCGGTCAACGGCTGGGCCATCGACCGTGCCCTGGTCTATGCCTTCATCCGCCAGGAGAGCGCCTTCAACCCCGGCGCCCGCAGCGGCTCCGGCGCCCGCGGGCTGATGCAGCTGATGCCCGGCACCGCCGCCCTCATGCGCGATGCCACCGGCATCACCGCCGCCGAAGGGTCGGTGGACGAACCCTCCATCAACCTGGCGCTGGGGCAGGCCTACATCGACCGGCTGCTGTCGGAGCCGTCCATCAACGGCAACCTGTTCTTCCTGGCGGCGGCCTACAACGCCGGGCCGGGCAACCTGCAGAAGTGGGTGGCGCGCGGCCGGCACCAGAACGACCCGCTGCTGTTCATCGAATGCATGCCGAGCCGCGAAACGCGGGTGTTCATCGAACGGGTGCTGGCCAACCTGTGGATCTACCGCCATCGCATGGGGCAATCGCTGGCATCGCTGGATGCGGTGGTCGCCGGGGACTGGCCGCTCTATACTGCCGCCGACCGCGATGACCCCACCATGGCCGGAGCCGAGAATGTCGAAGATTACTGAGGACCGTGCGTTCCTGCCGGTGCGTATCGCCGTGCTGACGGTATCCGATACCCGCTCGCTGGACGATGACCGCTCCGGCCAGGTGCTTGTCGACCGTCTGACTGCCGACGGCCACATCCTGGCCGACCGGGCCATCGTGCGCGACGACGTGGAGGAAATCCGCGCCGCCGTCACCGCCTGGATCGACCGCGACGACGTCGACTGCGTCATCGCCACCGGCGGCACCGGCGTCACCGGCCGCGACGTCACCCCGGAAGCCTTCGAGGCCCTGTACGAGAAGGCCATCCCCGGCTTCGGCGAGCTGTTCCGCTGGCAGAGCTACCAGAAGATCGGCACCTCGACCATCCAGAGCCGCGCCACCGCCGGCGTCACCCGCGGCACCTACCTGTTCGCCCTGCCGGGCAGCCCCGGCGCCTGCAAGGACGCCTGGGACGGCATCCTGCACCAGCAGCTCGACAGCCGCTTCAAGCCCTGCAACTTCGTGGAACTGATGCCGCGCCTGCGGGAGCATCTGACCACCTCGCGCGGCAGCCTTTGAACCACCAAGACACAAAGACACAAAGACACCAAGACATCGTCCTCGTAGGTCAACGGAGGCGGCCCGGCTGGGCTGACTCCCCTTGGTGTCTTGGTGCCTTGGTGGTTCTACCCCCGGGTGGCTGACCCTTACTCCGCCGCCGCCAGCGCCTTCAGCGCCGCGATGAACTCCGGCGCCGCCCATTCGGCGATGCCTTCCTTGTAGGCCAGCTTGGTGCCGTCCTTGCCGATCAGGTAGGTGGTCGGCATCCCCCGCATGCCCAGCGCGCGGGCCAGCGCCTGCTTGTCGTCGACATAGGGTTCCAGCGCCGTCAGGCCCTGGTCCTGAAGCCAGGCGGCGGCCACGGTGTCGCCGTTGCGGTCCTCGTTGATGGTCAGCACGGCGATGCGGTCGTCGTCGGCCACCGCCGCCGCCAGGCGGTCGAGGTCGGGCATCTCCTTGACGCAGGGGGCGCACCACGTCGCCCAGAAGTTCACCACCACCACCCGGCCGCGGAAGTCCGCCAGGCTGACGGCGGCGCCGCTGCCGTCGCGGAAGGGGGTGTCGGGCAGGGCGGCGGGGTTTTCCACCTTCACCATATGCGGCACCCGGACACCGCCGATATCGGCGGCAACGGCGTTCTGGCCCCTTGCGGACGGAGCCGTTATGGTGATGATCGCAATCACGCCCAGGGCGCCGAGACCGCAGCCAGCGATCCGCGCCCCTCTGCCCGCGAACAACCCGAGTAGTCCGTTCATGAGCGACAATAGCAAGCAGGCCTCCAATGCCATGTGGGGCGGCCGGTTCGAAAGCGGCCCGTCCGCCGTCATGGAGAAGATCAACGCCTCCATCGGCTTCGACAAGCGGTTCTACCGGCACGACATCATGGGCTCCAAGGCCCACTGCGCCATGCTGGTCCGCCAGGGCATCCTGACCGAGGCGGACGGCCGCGCCATCATCGACGGACTCGACCAGGTCCTGCAAGAGATCGAAGACGGCCGCTTCGAGTTCAAGACCGAGCTTGAGGACATCCACATGAACGTGGAGGCCCGGCTGGCCGAGATCATCGGCGAGCCGGCCGGCCGCCTGCACACCGCCCGCTCGCGCAACGATCAGGTGGCGACCGACTTCCGCCTGTGGACGCGCGACGCCATCGACCTGATCGACCGGGCGCTGGAGGGTCTGCAGCGGGCCCTCATCACCCAGGCCGAGGCCCATGCCGAAACGGTCATGCCCGGCTTCACCCACCTGCAGGCGGCGCAGCCGATCACCTTCGGCCACCACATGATGGCTTATGTGGAGATGTTCGGGCGTGACCGCGGCCGCTTCGGCGACTGCCGCACCCGCCTGAACGAAAGCCCGCTCGGCGCCGCCGCGCTGGCCGGCACCAGCTTCCCCATCGACCGCCACGCGACGGCGGAGATGCTGGGCTTCGACCGCCCCTGCGCCAACTCGCTGGATGCGGTGTCGGACCGCGACTTCGCGCTGGAATTCCTGTCGTCGGCGGCCATCTGCGCCGTCCACCTGTCGCGGCTGGCGGAGGAAATGGTCATCTGGACGACGGCGCAGTTCGCCTTCGTCAAGCTGTCGGACGCCTATACCACCGGCTCCTCCATCATGCCGCAGAAGCGCAACCCCGACGCCGCCGAGCTGGTGCGCGCCAAGGCGGGGCGCGTCATCGGCGACCTCAACAGCCTGCTGATCGTCATGAAGGGCCTGCCGCTGGCCTATTCCAAGGACATGCAGGACGACAAGGAACCGGTGTTCGAGGCCTTCGACACCCTGGAACTGGGCCTTGCCGCCATGACCGGCATGCTCACCGACCTGCGCGTCAACAGCGAGCGCTGCCGCGAGAGCGCCTCGGCCGGCTTCACCACCGCCACCGACATGGCCGACTGGCTGGTGCGGGAGCTGAACATGCCGTTCCGCCGCGCCCACCACGTCGCCGGCAGCCTGGTCAAGCTGGCGGAGGACAAGGGCTGCGACCTGCCCGACCTGACGCTGGCCGAGATGCAGACCATCGAGCCCGGCATCACCGAGGCCGCCAAGGCGGTGCTGACGGTGGAGGCGAGCGTGCGCAGCCGCACCAGCTTCGGCGGCACGGCGCCGGACAACGTGCGGGCGGCCGCCCATGCGGCGCGCGACGTGTTCCTGGCCGACGGTCCCACCATCACCGCCGGGGAGGACGACTGATGGCCGCCGCCTTCACCCGCGCCGGCCGCCTGCTGGTGCTGCTGGCGGTGGTGGCCGCCCTGGCGGCGCCGCTGGCCGCCTGCGGCAAGCGCGGCGCCAATCAGGCGCCCGACGGCTCCACCTTCCCGCGCCAGTATCCGTCCCGCTGAGGCCCTTCGATGCACCACTTCTCCTACCGCGACGGCATCCTCCATTGCGAGGACGTGCCGCTCGCCACCATCGCGGCGGCGGTCGGCACGCCGGTCTACGTCTATTCCACCGCCACCCTGCGGCGGCACTGGAGCGTCTTCACCGGCGCCCTGGCCGAGGCCGGGCTTGACACCAGCGTCCACTTCGCCACCAAGGCCAACGGCAACCGGGCGGTGCTGCGCACGCTGGCCGATCTGGGCGCCGGCGCCGACGTGGTCTCGGGCGGCGAGCTGTACGCCGCCCTGCACGCCGGCATCCCCGCGTCGCGCATCGTGTTCTCGGGCGTCGGCAAGACCCGCGACGACCTGGCCTATGCCCTCGACCAGGGCATCTTCCAGATCAATGTGGAGAGCGAGCCGGAACTGCGGCTGCTGGATGCCGTGGCGCGGGAGAAGGGGGTGAAGGCGCCCATCGCCATCCGCGTCAACCCGGACGTCGAGGCCGGCACCCACGAGAAAATCACCACCGGCAAGCTCGACAACAAGTTCGGCATCGCCTGGACCCAGGCCCATGGCCTGTACCGGCTGGCGGCCGGGCTGGACGGGATCGAGGTCAAGGCCATCGCCATGCACATCGGCAGCCAGATCGCCGACCTGGCGCCCTTCGCCGCCGCCTTCCGCCGCATGCGCGACCTGCTCGCCATCCTGCGCGCCGACGGCATCGCGATCGAACGGCTGGACATCGGCGGCGGCCTCGGCGTGCCCTACGACCGCGAAGGCGACCCGACGCCCATGCCGCCGGCCGATTATGCCAAGGTCATCCGCCAGGAACTGGGCGACCTCGGCTGCAAGATCCTGCTGGAGCCGGGCCGCCTCATCACCGCCAATGCCGGCGTGCTGCTGACCAGGGTGATCTACCGCAAGGAGGGGGCGACGCGCACCTTCCTCATCGTCGACGCCGGCATGAACGACCTCGTCCGCCCGGCCATGTACGATGCCTTCCACGACATCGCCCCCGTCGCCGAGCCCGCCGCCGGCAGCGATCGCGAACTGGTGGACGTGGTGGGGCCGATCTGCGAAAGCTCCGACATCTTCGCCAAGCAGCGCTCGCTGCCGCGGCTGGAGGCCGACGACCTGCTGGTGCTGCGCACCGCCGGCGCCTATGGCGCCGCCATGTCCAACAGCTACAACGGCCGCCCGCTGGTGCCGGAAGTGCTGGTCAACGGCGACCAGTACGCCGTCGTCCGCCGCCGCCCGAGCTGGGAAGAGATGGTGGCGCTGGAAGACCTCGCCCCCTGGCAGCAGGGCGGCTGACGCCACACCGGCGCCTGACGGAAAACATCAGGGGCGGCTCGCCGATGCGGGCCGCCCCTGATGCGTTTGCGCCCGCCGCCGCGTTCCCCTGGCAGGACGAAGCCCATACAGGAGGACGCGGTGTTTTTCGATCAGTGGGAGGGGCTCTTGCGGGTGGTGGTGGTCGGCACGCTGGCCTATGTGGCGCTGGTGGTGCTGCTGCGGCTGACCGGCAAGCGCACCCTGTCGAAGATGAACGCCTTCGATTTCGTGGTCACCGTGGCGCTGGGCTCCACCCTGGCGACGGTGCTGCTGTCGCGCGACGTGGCGCTGGCGGAAGGGGCGGCGGCCTTCGCCCTGCTGATCGGGCTGCAGATGGCGGTGGCCTGGGGCTCCGCCCGCTCGCCGCGCTTCCGCCGGCTGGTGAAGGCGGAACCGCGCCTGCTGCTGCACCGGGGCGAGATGCTGCACGGCGCCCTGCTGGCCGAACGGGTGGCGCCGGAAGAGGTGCTGGCGGCGGTGCGGTCGAGCGGTCAGGCGGACCTGTCGCAGGTGACGGCGGTGGTGCTGGAAACCGACGGCACCTTCAGCGTCGTCAGCGGCGAGCCGGTGGAGGGCTACGACGCCATGGCGACCGTCGGCCGCATCGGCTGACGGTCACTCGCCCGCCGTCGCCCAGCCGTCAGCCGGCGTTTTCGCGCAGGGTCTTGATGGCGGTGCGGGCCAGTTCGTCGGCGCGTTCGTTTTCCGGGTGGCCGGCGTGGCCCTTCACCCAGTGGAACGACACGTCGTGGCGGCGCCGGGCTTCGTCCAGGCTCTGCCACAGCTCGGCGTTCTTCACCGGCTTTTTGTCGGCGGTCTTCCAGCCGTTCTTCTTCCAGCCGAAGATCCACTTGGTGATGCCGTCCATGACGTAGCGGCTGTCGGTATAGACATCCACCGCCACCGGCCGGGTGAGGGCGTTCAAGCCCTCGATCACCGCCAGCAGTTCCATGCGGTTGTTGGTGGTGGCGGCCTCGGCGCCGGACAGTTCCTTCTCCACCCCCTTGAAGCGCAGGATGGCGCCCCAGCCGCCGGGGCCGGGATTGCCGGAACAGGCGCCGTCGGTGAACAGCTCCACCCGGCCGGTGTCGGCCTTGGGTTCGGTCTCGCTCATGCCGCCGTCACCGGGTCGAAGCCATAGGCGCCGGCGCTGGGCACCGTCTGGTGGAAGGTCAGCTTGCGCAGGTATTCGATGGGGTCCTTGCGCTTCACCAGGGCGCCTTCCGGGGTGTTCACCCAGTCGTACAGGCGGGTGAGCAGGAAGCGCATGGCGGCGCCGCGGCAGAGGATGGGCAGTGCCTCGTACTCCGCCTGCGACACCGGCCGTTCCTTGCGGTAGGCAGCCAGCATCAGCCGCGCCTTGGTGACGTTGAACGACCAGTCGGCCTCGAAGCACCAGGCATTGAGGCAGATGGCGAGGTCGTAGGCAAAGGCGTCGGTGCAGGCGAAGTAGAAGTCGATCAGGCCGGAGCACCGCTCGCCCAGGAAGAACACGTTGTCGGGGAACAGGTCGGCATGGATGACGCCGGTCGGCAGGTCGCGCGGCCAGCGGGCTTCCAGCACGTCCAGCTCGCGGGCGATGGTGTCGCGCAGGCCGGGCTGCACGCTGTCGGCGGCGTCGGCGCAGCGGTCGAACAGCGGGCGCCAGCCGTCCACCGACAGGTTGTTGGGCCGGCGCAGGGAGAAGTCGGCGGCGGCGGCGTGCATCTGCGCCATGGCCTTGCCCAGTTCGGCGGTGTGGTAGGGCAGGATGCGCTTCGGCCACATGCCGCGCAGGAAGCCGGTGATGGCGGCGGGGCGGCCGCACAGTTCCCGCAGCGCCCGGCCGTCGCGGCCGTGGATGGGGGTGGGGCACTTCACGCCCTTGGCCGCCAGATGGTCCATCAGGCCGAGGAAGAACGGCAGGTCGGCCGGGTCGACGCGCTTTTCATAGAGCGTCAGGATGAACGGCCCGCGCTCGGTCTGCAGCAGGTAGTTGGAGTTTTCCACCCCCTCGGCGATGCCCTTGCAGCTTTCGACCGTTCCGATGTCGTACTGCGCGACGAAGGCGGCCAGATCCTCGTCGGAAACGTCGGTGTAGACTGCCATGGGGCGTTCCGTGGTCCTGTCGTGAAGGGGCGCGGCGGCGGTCAGGCGCTCAGCGCGCGCGGCAGCTTGAAGGTGATGGTCTCTTCGGTCAGCGTGGCGTGTTCCAGGGTGACGGCGAAGCGGGCGCGGGCCGCCTCGATCACCTCTTCCACCAGCACCTCCGGGGCGCTGGCGCCGGCGGTGACGCCCAGGCGGGCGACGCCGTCCAGGCTGGTCCAGTCGATGTCGGCGGCGCGCTGCACCAGGATGGAGCGGTCGCAGCCGGCGCCCTTCGCCACTTCCACCAGCCGGCGGCTGTTGGACGAGTTGGGGGCGCCCAGCACCAGCACCGCATCGACGCCGGCGGCCATGGCGCGCACGGCGGCCTGCCGGTTGGTGGTGGCGTAGCAGATGTCTTCCTTGCGCGGCCCCTGCAGGGCCGGGAAGCGCCGCCGCAGCACGGCGACGATGGCCGCCGTCTCGTCCACCGACAGGGTGGTCTGGGTGACGAAGGCGAGGTTTTCCGGGTCGGCCGGCTGCACCGCCTCGGCCTGCTCCAGGTCTTCGACCAGCAGCATGGCGCCGTCGGGCACCTGACCCATGGTGCCGATCACTTCCGGGTGGTTGGCGTGGCCGATGAGGATGATCTGGCGGCCGGCCTCGTGGTGGCGTTCGGCCTCGGTATGGACCTTGCTGACCAGCGGACAGGTGGCATCCAGGTAGGTGAGGCCGCGCCGCCCCGCCTCGTCCGGCACCCGCTTGGGCACGCCGTGGGCGGAGAAGATGACCGGCGCCTCGTCGGGCACCTGGTCCAGTTCCTCGACGAACACCGCGCCCTTGGCGCGCAGGCCGTCGACGACGAACTTGTTGTGGACGATTTCATGCCGCACGTAGACCGGGGCGCCGAACTTGTCCAGCGCCCGCTCGACGATCTGGATGGCGCGGTCGACGCCGGCGCAGAAGCCGCGCGGTCCGGCAAGCACGATGGTCAGCGGGGGCAGGGGCTTCGGCGTATCGGTCATCGGGGTGTGCATCCGGCTGGTCCGGGAAAGGGCCGGAACACGGCGCCCGGCCGGGCGACCGGGGCGCCGCCCGGCGGCTCGGGCAGGGCGGGGCGCGGGCGCCGACCCATGCAATACCAGATGAGCGCGCCGGGATGAAAGGGAAATGGGCCGGCGCGGCGGCACCTCCGCCATGCGGGGCAGGGCGGTGATGCCGGTTGCCGCCGAAGGCGGGAGCAAGTATCTCTGTCACACCGTCTTTCGCCACCCGAGACCGGGAGCCGTCATGTCCGTCACCGTTTCCCCTGCCCTCCGCCGCGTCGTCTGCGCCGCCGGCGCCGCCCTGATGCTGGCCGGCTGCTCCGGCATGTCGCTGGAGAAGGAGGTGCCGCCGCCGTGCCCGACCGTGCGGCTGGACCGCATGACGTCGCAGGCGGTGACCTTCCGGGGCGAGGGGCGCGACATCACCGACATGGTCCACAAGATCGACGTCGCCGGCTACCTGGGCGAGTGCGAGTACCGCCCCACCGAGGTGATCCTCACCCTCACCCCCGGCTTCACGGTGGAGAAGGGGCCGGCGGCCGGCGACGGCCTGGTGCAGGGCACCTTCCAGTACTTCGTCGCCATTCCGCAGTACTACCCGAGCCCGGCGGCCAAGGAAGTGTTCGGCCTCGGCTTCCAGTTCCCCGACCCGGTGACCCCGCGCGTGCGCATCGCCGACGAGCCGCTGACCCTCACCCTGCCGCGCAAGGGCGGCGAGAGCCTGGAGGCGGTGGACATCTACCTCGGCCTGCAGCTGACCGCCGATCAGCTGCGCTACAACCGCGAGACCGGCGTCCGCTGACGCCGGATCGCCGGGGATGGGGGAGCCGCCGCCGACCGCCGGCCGTTATCGGCCTATGCAACGCCGCTTCCTGATCCTGTTCCTGGCCCTGTTCGCCGCCGCCTGCGCCGGCTTTCTGGTGCGCTATGGCGGCTGGGCGCGGGAGATGCTGGTCTCCGCCCAGCGCGGCATCGAGTATTGGGTGGACCTCAACCCGGTGCTTGGTGCCGCCGCCTTCCTGGTGGTCGCCAGCCTGGGCAAGATCACGCCCTTTCCCGGCGGCATCATCCTCATGCTGGCCGGCGGCTACCTGTTCGGCAGCATCCTCGGCCCCATCCTGGCAGCGGTGGGGGCGGCGCTGGGGGCGGTGGCGGTGGGCTATTTCGGCCGGATGCTGCTGTTCGACACCCTGGACCGCCGCTTCGGCCACCGCATCTCCCACCTGGAGCGGGCGGTGGTGGAGGACGGCTTCAACTGGATCCTGGCCGCCCGCCTGCTGCCGGTGCTGCCGGCGTGGCTGGTGAACCTGGTGCCGGTGGTGTTTCCCATCCACCTGGGCAAGGTGTTCGCCGCCACGGCGCTCGGCCTCCTGCCCATCAGCTTCGTGCTGGGCGGCATCGGCTCCAGCCTGTCCAACCTGGCGGCGGCGGAGATGGTGCCGTCGGAGATCCTGATGTCGGCCGACGTGATCGTGCCGCTGGTCGGGCTGGCGGCGGTGGCGCTGGCGCCGGTGCTGATCAAGGCGCTGCGCCGTCACCGCCGGCGCCGCCGCCATCGCCGCGGCCACGGCTCACACCCGCCGGCGCCGCCATCCTCGCCGGCCGGCGGCGACGGCGAGGGCGAGGGGCGCAGCTAGATGCCGCGGTCGCGCTTCGTCACCCGCCGCACGCTCAGCCACAGCGACAGCACCACCCACCCCACCAGCACCGCCAGCGAGGTCAGGTAGCCGCCGTCGGCCAGCAGGGTGGCGGGGGCGGTGTAGAAGGGGCCGCGCAGCACCGTCACCGCATGGGTGACGGGGTTGACCGTCATCACCCAATGCAGCCAGGCGGGCACGTTCTGCATGGGGAACAGGGCGCCGGACAGCAGCCACAGCGGGAACAGGAACACCATCATGATGGCGTGGAAGCCGGACGTCGACTTCATGGTCCAGGCGATGGAAAAGCCGAGGCCGGTGAAGCCGAGGGCGGCCAGCGTCAGCGCCAGCACGATCATCAGCGTGCCGCCGACGCCCGGCAGCATGCCCATGAACGGCGCCGCCACCAGCAGGATGAGGGCCTGGAACAGGGCGATCAGCGTGCCGCCGCCGACCTTGCCGAGCACGATGGCAAGGCGCGGGATGGGCGCCACCACAACCCCCTGCAGGAAGCCCTGGTCGCGGTCCTCGATGACGGTGATGGTGGAGAAGATGCCGGCGAACAGCACCAGCATCATCAGCACGCCGGGATAGAAGTATTCCGTATAGGTCATGCCCTCCAGCCCCGGCGGCTGGAACGACGGCGTCAGCCCGGCGCCCAGGAAGGCCCAGAACAGCAGCGGCTGGCCGATGGAGCCGATGACCCGCTGCGGCTGGCGGATGAAGCGGACGAACTCGCGGCGGGCGAGGGCGGCGGCGAAGCGGATCATGCGGAGGCCCCTTCCTCCACCGCCGCGGCGATGGCGCCCGCCGTTTCGGCGGGGGTCTTGCCGGTGATGTGGATGAACACGTCTTCCAGGGTCGGCTGCTTGACGGCGATGGACAGGATCTCGCCCCGGTGGGCGGTCAGCGCCTGCTCGACGATGCGCGGCACCTGGTCGGCCGGCAGGTCTTCCACCCGCAGCTCGTCGCCGTAGTGGCCGACCGGCAGGCCGAGGGTGCCGGCCAGCTTCGGCGCCAGGGCATTGGCGTCGCGGGCCTGGATCACCAGCACCTCCTGGCCGATGCGGGCGCGCAGGGCGGACGGCGTGTCGTGGGCCAGCAGGTGGCCGTCGCGCATGATGGCGACGCTGTCGGCATCCTCCGCCTCGGAAAAGACGTGGCTGGTCATCAGCACGGTCATGCCGCGGGTCTTCTGCACCTGCTTCAGCACGTTCAGGAAGCTGCGGCGGCTGGCGGGGTCGAGGCCGGTGGTCGGCTCGTCCAGCAGCAGCACCTGCGGCCGGGTGAGCAGGCACTTGGCCAGCTCCACCTGCCGGGCGAGGCCGCCGGACAGGGTTTCCACCCGGTCGCCCAGGCGGGTCTTCAGGTCGGACCAGCCGAGCGCCTCGTCCAGCCGCGCCGTCAGGTCGGCGCCGCGGATGCCGTAGAGGGCTGCGTGCAGCTCCAGGTTCTCGCGCACCGACAGGTGCTTGTCCACCGCCGGGCTCTGGAACACCACGCCCAGCACCCGCCGCACCGCCTCGGCCGCCGTCGCCACGTCGTGGCCGGCGATGGCGACGCGGCCGGCGCTCGGGCTCGCCAGGCCGCACAGGATGCGGAACAGGGTCGACTTGCCGCTGCCGTTGGGGCCGGACAGGATGCAGAAGCTGCCCGCCGGCACGGTCAGCGACAGGTCGTGAATGGCGGTGCGCGCCGGCTGGCGGCGGCCACCCGGATAGACGTGCTTGAGATGCTCGATGACGATCATGCGCTGCCTTGTCCGGCGCCGGAGGAGTAACGGCCGAAGATCGGGGAGGCATCTATTCCACAACCGTTCCGGCACGGCAAGACGCGACTGCGGGAATATGCGCATAAGTCGCATTATCAAGTTCGGCAAAAGGACTGCCGCCACCGATGCCGTTGTGTGGCGGGCCGAATGACGCTAGGGTCCGGCCTATGGACAAGCGCCTCATCTACAAGCTGTGCCGCATGGACGACTGGCAGGCTGCGGTCGCCGAAGGCACCTATACCGGCTCGGAGCACGACAAGCGCGACGGGTTCATCCACTGCTCCGCCGCCGATCAGGTGGCCGACAGCGCCGCCCGCTATTTCCCCGGCGAAGATGTGGTGCTGCTGACCGTCGATTCGGCGCAGCTGGGCGATGCGGTGAAGTGGGAAGAAGCCAAGCGCGGCACCTTCCCGCACATCTACGGCCCGCTGCCCATCAGCGCCGTCACCGGCGTCGAGTTCGTGCGCTGGTCGGGCGACGGCCACGACGTGCCGTTCCTGCCCGACGCCTGACGCCGCCGCATCCGATGTCCGAGCCCATTGCCGCCTACGCCGGCCTGCGCGACCTGATCGACCGCTACGACGCCTTCATCCTCGACCTGTGGGGCGTGGTGCACGACGGCCAGACCCCCTATCCCGACGCCGTCGCCACCCTGGCGGCGCTGCGGGAGGCGGGGCGGCCAACCATCATGCTGTCCAACGCTCCCCGCCGGTCGGTGGTGGTGGAGGAGGCGATGACCGCCATGGGCATCGACCGCGGCCTCTACGACCAGGTGCTGACCTCCGGCGAGGCGGTGCGCATGGAGCTGGAAAGCCGCCGCGACCCGTTCTATGCCGGCCTCGGGGACCGGGTGTGGTTCCTCGGCCGCGGCGGTGACGAGAGCGTGCTGGAGGGCCTGTCCGGCTATCGCATGGTCGACGACATGGCGGCCGCCGACTGGGTGCTCGACACCGGGCCGCGCAGCTTCGAGCAGACGCTGGACGACCTGGAGCCGGAACTGCGCGCCCTGGCGGCCCGGCGCCTGCCGCTGGTCTGCGCCAACCCCGACCGGGTGGTGATCCGCGCCGGCAAGCGCATCATCTGCGCCGGCGCCATGGCCGACCGCTACGCCGAGCTGGGCGGCGGCCCGGTCAGCTGGCGCGGCAAGCCGGACCGCGCCGTCTACGACCTCTGCCTGGAGCGGCTGGGCGGGCCCGACCGGGGCCGCGTCGCCACCATCGGCGACAGCTTCCACACCGACATCGCCGGCGGCCGGGCGGCGGGCATCGACCCCATCCTGTGCACCGCCGGCATCCATGGCGACGACCTCGGCGTCGGCTATGGCGAGCAGGCGGACCCGGCGGCGGTGGCGGCCCTGGCCGAGCGCGAGGGCGTGCGGCCGGCCGGCTACATCCCCGCCTTCCGCTGGTAGGCGCGGGCGGCGGAGAGTGGCCCTTCCCGGCCGCGGCGGCCGGCGCTAAGCCTCTGGCCTGATTTTCCCATACCGGAGACGGACCCATGGTGGTGTCGGCAACGGCGGCGCTGGGGGCCGCCTTCTGCTGGGCGCTCGGCGGCATGATCGCGGTGGAGCCGGCCCGCGCCCTGGGGGCGCTGGCCTTCGGCCGGCTGCGCATGGCGCTGGTGTTCGTCATGGTGGCGGTGCTGGCGACGCTGACCGGCGGCTGGGCCACCCTGGCGGAGGCCTGGACGCTGCCGCTGGTGATCTCCGGCCTCATCGGCATCATGGCCGGCGATACCGCCCTGTTCGCCTGCCTGCGGCGGCTGGGCCCGCGCCGCACCGGCGTCATTTTCGCCACCAATGCCCCCATGACGGTCGCCCTCGGCGCCTGGCTGCTGGGCGAGCCGCTGTCCGCCCAGCGGCTGGCCGGCTTCGGCCTGATCACCGGCGGCGTCGTGCTGGCGGTGCTGTTCGGCAAGCGCAAGAGCCAGCTGCACGACTGGGAAACCGTGCGCGGCCCGCTGTGGCAGGGGGTGGCGCTGGGGCTGGCGGCGGCGGCGGCGCAGGCGGTGGGCGTGCTGGTGGTGAAGCCGGTGATGGCGGCCGGCGCCGACCCCTTCGCCGCCGCGGCGGTGCGGGTGGGGGTGGCGGTGTGCGGCCTGATGCTGATGGCGCTGCTGCCCACCGCCCTGGTGCGGGCGCAGGCGCCACTCACCCGCGCCATGGTGGTGCGCACCGGCATCTCCGGCCTGACCGGCATGACCATCGGCATGACGCTGCTGCTGTGGGCGCTGGAAAGCGGCGACGCCGGGCTGGTGGCGACGCTGGCCGGCACCACGCCGGTGCTCATCCTGCCGCTGCTGTGGTGGCGCACCCGCGAACGCCCGGCCCTCGGCGCCTGGATCGGCGGCGGGCTGGTGGTGGCGGGGACGGCGCTGCTGTTCCTTTAGGCCGGCAGCGGCACGCTCAGCGGCCGGGCGGAGGCGGTCACCGGCCAGCGCTCGTCCAGCGAGCAGCGCTCCAGCGCCGGCTTCAGCACCCGCCGCAGGTAGGCGACGACGCCGGGCCGATGGGCGACCCCGATGGGCGCCCAGGTGACGTTGAGGGTGCGGGCGCCATAGGCATCCACCTGCGGATCGTCGCGCAGCATGGTCATGGCCGCCGCCAGATCGGCGCTGTGGCCGATGTAGATGTAGCGGCCCTGGCGCGCCGTGCTCCACACCACCACCACCCCCGGCACCCCGGCCAGACCTTCGCGCAAGGGGTCGATGGCGCCCAGCGTCGGCCACGAGAAGTCGCTGCGCGACCGCCGCCACACGAAGGGCACGTTGGCCGGGCGCTCGCCGGTCATCACGTAATTGAAGAAGGACAGGCCCGACATGCTGCGTTGCCCTCCGATGACGGCGGGAAAGGAGACTCGACGGTTAATTATGGGCGGTTGCCGACGGGCGGCAACCCGGATGGACGTATGGGATATGAGGGCATTGGCCATACATCCATCGGACAGGGCAGGGACCGTTTGCCGCGCCCTGCCGTCCGTCCAGGTAGGACCGCCGGCCGCGGGATTCTATAGTCTGGGTTGAGCGAGGGCCCGGTCCGGCAGCGGTGCGGGCAGACCAGGGGAAGGCGGGACACATGGGGTTCAGGGGCAAGGTACTGGCAGTTCTGGCGGCGGTGCTGGGGCTGGCCGGGGTGGCGGCGGTGGCCGTGGTGGTGACGGTGAGCGGGCAGCGCCCGGCGCTGGCGACCCTGGATGCGGAGACGCAGCGCCTGTCGCAGACCCTGGTGCCGCTGGTGCAGGCCGTCGACCGCGCGGTGGCCGGGGTGCCGCAGATGCAGCAGTGGCTGTCCGACGTCGCCCTGACCGGCGAGGATACGGGCTACGCCGAGGCGGAGCGCCATGCCCGCAGCGTGCGGACCAACCTGGATTCGGCGCGCCGGCTGGCGGCCGACGGCGGTCTGGCGGAGGTGGCGGCGGCCATCGCCGAGGTGCAGGCCGACTTCCCCGCCTGGTATGACGCCGGCAAGGCCATGGCGGCCGCCTATGCCACCGGCGGCCGCGAGGCCGGCAATCCGCTGATGGTGACCTTCGACGAGGCGGCGGAAGGCATGGTGGCGGCGCGCGCCCGCGCCGGCGAACGCGCCCACCCGGCCGTGCAGGCGGCGCTGGAGGCGGTGGCCGACGGCACCCACCGGGCGGCGGATGCGGCGCAGTCGCTGACCACCCTGGTGCTGGTGCTGGCGGTGATCGGCGCGGCGGTGGCGGCGGCCGGCATCCTGTTCCTGGTGCGGCTGGTCGGCGGCGTGGTGCAGGCGCTGGAGCACGACGTGGCGGCGGTCGCCGGCCGTACCTCCGACTCGACCCTGCGGCTGGCCGGGCGCAGCGACGAATTCGGCCCCATCGGCGCCGACCTCGCCCGCTTCCGCGACAGCCTGCTGCATGCCGCCGAGGTGGAGCGCCAGCAGGCCGACGTGACGGCGCAGGCCGAGCACGAGCGCCGGGTGCTGCTCGACCGGCTGGCGACGGAGCTTCAGGACGGCGTGCAGCAGGCGGTGGAGGGCATCACCGCCGCCGCCGAGGAAATGCACTGCACCGCCGAGGCCATGGCCGACACCGCCACCGAGACCAGCGAGCAGGCGACGCGGGTGAGTGCCGCCGCCGAACAGGCCGCCGCCAACGTCCACACCGTCGCCGCCGCCGCCGAGCAGCTGTCGGCCTCCATCGCCGAGATCAGCCGTCAGGTGGAGGAAAGCAGCGACATCAGCCGCGATGCGGTGGGCAAGGCGGCCCATGCGTCGGAGATCATGAAGGGCCTGGAAAGCGCCGCCGAGCGCATCGGCGAGGTGGTGCGGCTGATCACCGACATCGCCGAGCAGACCAACCTGCTGGCGCTGAACGCCACCATCGAGGCCGCCCGGGCCGGCGAGGCGGGCAAGGGCTTCGCCGTCGTCGCCAACGAGGTGAAGAACCTCGCCACCCAGACGGCCCGCGCCACCGACGAGATCGCCAGCCAGATCGGCGACATGCAGCGCGCGACCCACGAGGCGGTGGACGCCATCGAAGGCATCACCGAAACCATCGGCCGCATCAGCACCATCACCGAGGCGGTGGCCAGCGCCATGGAGCAGCAGGACGCCGCGACGCAGGAAATCGCCCGCAACGTGGCGGAGGTGTCGAGCGGCACCCTGCAGGTCACCAGCACCATCGGCGCCGTCACCTCGGCGGCGCAGGAAACCGGGCAGGCGGCGCGGCAGGTGCTGGTCAGCTCCAGCAGCCTGTCGCAGCAGGCCGACCTGCTCTATGGCCGGGTGACCGAGGTGGTCCACCACATCCGCGCCGCCTGAGGCGGCGGACGCGCGGAACCAGGATCCGCGCCGCCTGAGGCGCGGGCGCGCGGAACCAGGGTCAGGCGCCGGCCGTCAGCCGCTCCAGCTCGCCGATGCGGCGGGCGAGGTCGGTGCGCAGCCGGCGCAGCCCGGCGATGCGGCTGTCGGCCTCGGCCAGCCGGCGGCGCAGGGTGTCCACCACCCGGCGGCGGTCGGCGACGCGCAGGGGATCGCCGCACAGCAGGTCGATCAGGTCGGCGATTTCGTCCAGCCGCAGGCCCATGTCCTTCAATTGGCGGATCTTTTCCAGCCGCGCCAGGGCGTCGGGGCCATAGTAGCGGTGGCCGCCGGCAGACCGCTGGCCGTCACCCAGCAGCCCTTCGCGCTCGTAATGGTGGATGGTGCGGACGGTAACGGCGGCCTGGCGGGCCAGTTCGCCGATGCGCATGCGGACCGGCGCGGCGCAGGGCGGGGAAGGCAGCGGGGCAGTCATGGCTCACCCCCGGGAGAAACGGCCGGCGCCGCGGCGACCGCCCGCGGAATGCGGGCCGGCGACCGCTGCGCCGGAAGGCTGGCAGAGGCGGCGCCCGGCGGCGCCGCCCGTGGCGTCAGGCCGAAACGTCGGCGCTTTCGCTCAGGCCGCCGATGGCATGGTAGGCATGTTCCAGCATGGCGGCGGCTTGGTTGAAGTCGATCAGGCGGTCGGTGTTGACCACGATGTCGAAGTTGTTGGCCTCCGACGTGCGGACGCCGAACAGATCCCACACGAACTTGCCGCGGTTGTGGTTGATCTCGCGGATCTTCTCCAGCGCCTCGTCGTAGCTGAGGCCTTCCGCCGCCGCCACCCGCTTGGCGCAGACGGTGGGCGAGCCGGTGATGCGCACCCGCAGGGCGGTGGAGGTCGACAGCACCACGTGCGAGCCGCGTCCGAGCAGCACGCCGCCGGCGCGGCCGAGGCTGAAGATCACGTCGACCAGATGCCGCTTGTAGGTGTCGGGCGACAGGTCCTGGCCGCTGAACAGGCGGGTCAGCCACATCTCGCGCACGCGGCCGATGCTTTCGTCCAGCTGGCGCACGGTGTCCGGGTCGGTGCCGATGCGCTTGGCCACCCGGTCGATCATTTCCTGGCTGTAGAGCTTGAGATGCAGCCGCTGCGCCAGCAGTTCGGCGATCTCGTCGCCGCCCGAGCCGTAATCGCGGGAAATGGCGATGGCAGGCACCTTTTCGCGCGGCTTGTCGGTGGGGCCGGGGGCGGTGGCGGCGGCCAGCATGGCCTGGATGAGGGCTTGGACGTCGGGCATTGTCGCCTCCGGTGTTGCCCCGCGCGCTTCCGTCCGGGAAGTGGCGGCAGGGGGTGTTCCATGGGAGTCAGTATAGCAGAAACAGGGGTATTGCCGAAGGGGAAGCGGACGTGAGGATAAGGATCGCCGCCATGCGCGGGGAGCGGAGCGGCCGCCTCAGCGCAGCTTCATGAACGGCCGCAGCGGCCCGTCCAGCAGGTCGCTGTGGGCGACGATCTGCACCACTTCCGCCTCGCCCTTGATCGACCCGCGCGCCTTCATCTCGGCGAACTGCTTGACCAGCAGGGCGATGGCGGAGGCGCCCTGCGGCTCCTGCAGCGGCCCTTCGAAGAACTTGCGGCCGAGCCAGTCCTTCAGCCACAGCCCTTCCAGCATGTTCAGCGCCTCGCCGAAGGTGGGGTCGGTCTTGTCGCGGCTTTCCAGGCGGGTGTTGTTGGGGCCGATGATCTTCAGCGCCACCAGCACCTGCGGCGTCATGTACTCGACATAGCGCTCGGCGAAGACCCGCAGCTGCTCGATGCGGTCGCCGCGCTGCTGCGGCGGCAGGGTGCGCAGGTCGTCCATGATCTGGCCGAAGGCGGCCAGCAGGGCCGGCGGCCGCTGCACCAGGTCGGCGAAGGCGCCGCCCAGGATGCGCCGCAGGGCGCCGATGTCGGTCTCGAAGCGGCGGCCCTTCAGGCGCGCCTGGCCACGGGCGCGGCGTTCCTCGTTCACCTTCTCGGTGATGTCGATGGTGGTCCACGACCCCAGCACGCGGATGCTGTCGGGGTCGGAGATCAGGTCGATGTCCTCGTCCAGGTCGCGGATCTGCTCGACGCAGTGGAAGCTTTCGGCAATGGCGGTCAGGAAGCCCGGCTCCCAGTCCAGCACCTTGCGGAAGTCGTTCTTGAGGATCGTGCGCAGCGGGCGGATGTGGTAGGGCTTCAGCTTGACCACCGCCTCCAGCTGCTCGGCCGGCAGGCGGGCCAGCATCTGCAGGAAGTTCTGGCCGAGGCCCTTGGTGAATTCCTCCACCGTCAGGGCGTCGAGCCCGGCCAGCGCCCGCACCTTGCCGAGGCCGTCGACGGTGCCGACGGCGCCCTGCAGCTTTTCCCCCATGATCGGGTTGTCGCGGAACACCGCCGTCACCACGCGGTCGAGGAAGATCTGTTCGGCCTCGCCGACGGTCATGCCGCAGGCGGCGGCGCGGCGCTTGCGGTCGCCGGCGGGGATGGGCTTGCCGTCGCGGCCGCGCACCGCCAGCAGCCCGGCCTTCCAGGCGCCGTCGAACAGCTGCAGGGCGCGTTCCACCACCTGCGGGTGTTCCAGCGCCTGATCCAGCGGCAGCGGCACCAGCAGGCGCTGGGCGGCGGGATAGAGCTTTTCCTCGATGCGGGCCAGGATGGGATAGAGGCGGGCGGCGGTGTGCATCAGCCGCGCCCGCCGCATGCGCCCGACCGAGGTGCCGAGGCTGCGCAGCGGCTGGCGCAGCGGCGGCGGCACCGGCGCCAGCGCCCGGCCGTCGCCCATGGCGGCGTCGACGACGAAGCGGGCCCGGCGGGTTTTCGCCGCGTGTTCGGTTCGGTCGGACATGATGCCCCGGTCGTACCCCCTGAACGGCCCGATCCGGTCGGATCAAGGCGCTACAAGAGTGGACGACTCGGGCACACAAATCAACCGAAAGTCACCATGGATACAGTGACTTCGCGCGTCACCTTAAAGCATGGGTTTATTCCCGTGGAACGGTTCCAAGGTCATAGCGTCAGGATCTCGTGGCCGTCGGCGGTGACCAGCACCGTGTGCTCGAACTGGGCCGACAGGCTGCGGTCGCGGGTGACCACCGTCCAGCCGTCGGGCAGGATGCGCACCAGCGGCTTGCCGATGGTCAGCATGGGCTCGACGGTGAAGATCATGCCCGGCTCCATCCGCTCGCCGGTACCGGCGCGGGCGACGTGATGGACCTCCGGCGGGGCGTGGAAGACGCGGCCGATGCCGTGACCGATGAATTCGCGCACCACGCCGTAAGGCCCGGCGAGCGCCGCCTTCATGACGGCGGCGCCGATGTCGCCCATGCGGCCGCCGGGGCGCACCACGGCGATGCCGGCCATCATGGCGGCGTGGGTGGTGTCGATCAGCCGGCGGGCGGTGTCGCTGCACTCTCCCACCACGTACATGCGGCTGGAATCGCCGTGCCAGCCGTCCAGCAGCGGCGACACGTCGACGTTGAGGATGTCGCCCGGCCGCAGCACCTGCCGGTCGGTGGGGATGCCGTGGGTGACCACGTGGTTGACCGAGATGCAGCTGGCATGGCGATAGCCGCGATAGCCGATGGTGGCCGGCACCGCGCCGTGGTCGCGCATGAAGGTCTCGCACAGGGCGTCCAGCTGCAGGGTGGTCACGCCCTCGCGCACATGGTCGGCCAGCATGTCCAGGGTGCGGGCGGCCAGGGCGCAGGCCCGGCGCATGGCGGCGATGTCGTCGGCGTCGTGCAGCGGGATGCCGCAGGCGTTGATCTGCTCCGGCCGATAGGCGGTCTTCAGCATGCGAGGCTATCCGGGAGGGGGGAGGGAAGCGGCGGCAGCACCCGTGGCAGCAGGCCGGGCAGCCAGGGCGGCAATGGTGCGCCGCCGCGCAGGTAGGGGCGCAGCAGGGCCACCGGGGCATCGAAGACGACATGGCGCCAGAAGGCGACGTCCTTCTCCGCCGTCGCCCCGGCCCGCCGGCAGAAGCCGAGGAAGGCGGCATCCAGCGCCTCCTGCGCTGCCGCCACCGCCTGCCGCAGGTCGTCGGGCGGGGAGCCGCCGATGAGGTCTTCCGGCTCGTGCGGCAGCAGGAAGGCGGCGTGCAGCGGTTCCGCCGCCGCCCAGGTCACCAGCGCCGCGGCGGCGCCGGCGGCATCGCCCCGCCGCAACGGCGGCAGCACGGCGGCGCGGAAGCCGTCGTGAACGGTCAGCCATGCCCGCGCCACCAGGGCGTCGCGGGACGGAAAGCGGTGGTAGATGGAGCCGCTGGGCGCCCCGGCGGCACGGGCGACGGCGGCGATGGTGGCCGCCTGCGGGCCGCCGCGGGCAATCAGCCCGACGGCGGCGGTCAGGAAGGCATCATCGGAAAACTTGGCGGTACGGACCACGGCGGGACACTCGGCGGCAGCAGGAACGGCATTTAGAATGCACATTCTAGAATGCCGGGTCAAGGTCGCCGACGGGTGCCGGCGCCCTACTTCAGGTGACGGTCGAGGAAGTCCATGGTCCGCTGCCACGACAGGTCCGCCGCCGCCTTGTCGTAGCGGGCGCCGTTGGTGTCGTTGTGGAAGGCGTGGTTGACGTTCTGGTACATGTGCAGGGTGTAGGGGATGCCGGCCTCCACCATGGCGGCGGTGAAGGGCGGGATGCCGGCGTTGATGCGGTCGTCCAGGCTGGCGTAGTGCAGCATGATCGGCGCCGAGATCCTCTTCGCCTCCTCCGCCGAGGGCTGGCGGCCGTAGTAGGAGACGGTGGCCGCCACCTGCGGATCGTTGACCGCCAGCTGGTTGACCAGCGCCCCGCCCCAGCAGAAGCCGACGGTGCCGACCTTGCCAGTCACGTCCGGCCGGCCCTCGCGGGCGTAGGCGGCCACCGCCAGCGCCTCGGCCAGGGTCTTCGCCGGGTCGAGCTGGCCGATCAGGTCGCGGGCGCGGTCCTCGTCCTCCGGCGTGCCGCCGGCCGAGGTCAGGAAGTCGGGCGCCACCGCCACGTAACCGGCCAGCGCCACCCGGCGGGCGACGTCGCGGATGTGCGGGTTGAGGCCGCGGTTCTCGTGAATGACGATCACCGCCGGCAGCGCCCCGCCGCCCTGGGCCGGACGGGCGACGTAGGCGGTCACCGGCTGGCCGCCGTCGGGCACGGGGACGGAGACGTCTTCGGTGGTCAGGCGGGTATCGTCGGCCGCCACCATCTGCGCCAGGGCATAGTTGTTCTCCAGCACCGGCAGCAGGGCGTAGGCGCCCGCCGAGCCGCCGGCCAGCACCGCCAGCCGGTCGAGGAAGGTGCGGCGGTCCAGCGGTGCGTGGGTGTATTCGTCGTACAGGTCGATGATCGGCTGCGGCAGGCGGCGGCGGGTGGTCGCGGTCATCGGTCTTCTCCCGGCGGTTGAAGGTCTGCGGCGGCAATGTGATGTCGCGAGCGCCGCGAGGAAACCCCTGCTCAGCCGGAAATGCCGGCCTCCCCGCCACCCGGAGACCCGGCGCACACCGTCTTCACCGCCTGCCACTGGCCGTAGCCGAGGGCGGCGGCGCCGCCGGCCGGACCGCTGCGCAGCCGCTCCAGCCGCTCGCGGTCGGCGGCGTGGGTGCGGGCGTAAAGCGGCTCGCGGCCGTCCTGGGCGGCGCGGCTGGTCAGCACGTCGTGGAAGGCGGCGAGGCCGCGCGTGCGCAGGCCGGCGCCGGTCAGCAGGGCGAGGGCGCGGGCATCGAGGGCAGCCTGCTCGTCGGCCGGCAGCCGCGCCCGCACCAGGGCCGCCGACAGATCGGCCGGTGCCATGCGCGGGCCGCTCAGCCACAGGGTGACCAGCTCCGGCAGGCGCAGGTTGGCGAGGATGGCGCGTTCCGGCCCCACCCGCACGCCGGCCGCCACCTCCAGGGCCAGCACGCCGGCCAGCTCATCCGGCGTGCGCAGCAGGTCGAGCAGGCCGCGGGTGAGCAGGATGTGGCCGCCGGGCAGAGCACGGCCCTCGGCCAGCGGGTCGTCGACCACCGTCAGCGTCAGCGGCGCCGTCAGCCCGGCGGCGGCCTGCAGGCGGCCGGTGAGGTTCTCCAGCGCCTCGCGGCCGGCGGCGGCATCACACTGCGGCCCGGCGGCGGCGACCAGGGCGCTGCCCCAGGCGACGCTCCACTCCGGCGGGATGCGGTCGGCGAAGCGGGGCGCCAGCAGCGGCGCCGTCACCGCCGCCAGCCCGTACAGGCCGATGCCGGGCGCCACCAGGGCCGCCGCCGGGCTGGCGGGGCCCCT
>NZ_BAAAEP010000049.1:0-38063 GCF_039523075.1 Caenispirillum bisanense | reverse complement strand
GGGGCTGCCGCCGCGCCGGCCGCCACCGCCCCGCGCCCCGCCTCGCCGTCGGGCACGGTCTCGGCCGGCGGCGGTTCCGGCAGCGTCACCGCCCCGCGCACCACCGCCGAGACCGAGGCCGCCCGCCGCCGCCGCGAGCAGCTGGAACGGCTGGAACGCGGCCACGCCGGCACGCTCGCCACCTCGCTGCGCGGGGTGCTGACGCCGTTGGCCGGTGTCAGCACCCGCAAGACCCTGTTGGGAGAATGATCCCATGCCGCTCGACACCGAGTCGCTGCTGCGCCGCTACCGCGCCGCCCGCTCCCGCCGCTCGGCGTGGGAAGGCCACTGGCGGGAGTGCTATGAATTCACCCTGCCCACCCGCGACGGCGGCAGCGGCGCCGAAGGGGCGCGGCGGGTCGACCGCCTGTTCGACGGCACCGCCGCCGACGCCGTCGACCAGCTGGCCGCCAGCCTGCTGGCCGAACTGACGCCGCCGTGGGCGCGCTGGTTCGGCCTGGCGGCCGGGGTGGAGCTGGACGGCGAGGAACGCGCCGCCGTGGCGCCGCTGCTCGACCGCACCGCCGACATCGTGCGCGGCCACTTCGACCGCTCCAACTTCGCCATCGAGATGCATCAGGCTTACCTTGACCTGGTCATCGCCGGCACCGCCAGCCTGCTGTTCGAGGAAGCGCCGCCGGGCACCGCCTCGGCCTTCCGCTTCACCGCCGTGCCGCTGTCGGAACTGGTGGTGGAGGAAGGGGCGTCGGGGCGGCTGGACGTCACCTTCCGCCGCTCGGAAGCCTCCCTCGCCACCCTGCGCGACCGCTTCCCCGCCGCCGACCTGCCCGAAAGCCTGCGCCGCCGCGCCGAAGCCGATGGCGAGGCGCGTTTTCCGGTGCTGGAGGCGGTGCTGCCCGAACCGCACGGTGCCGGCTTCGCCTATACCGCCCTGCTCGACCCCGAGGGGGCGGGCGGCGAGGCGGTGGTGCTGGCGCAGGGCACCTTCGCCCGCTCGCCCTTCATCACCTTCCGCTGGCTGAAGGCGCCGGGCGAGGCCTATGGCCGCAGCCCGGTCATGAAGACGCTGCCCGACATCAAGACCGCCAATCATGAGGTTGAAGGGCCTGAGAAGACCCTTAATCGAGCGCTAAAGCATTGGCGGATATGGCTTTTCTGGCTCTGTCTCGCTGGGCTGCATGTTGCAATCGCCTCGCTGCTGAAATGACGGTTTTCCAAGGGTTTCGGCCTGTTCCGATTTGCTCGGTGCAACACGCCATGCAACACGCCGTTGCCCGCCTGTTCACGGGGCGGCGGGCGCCCGGAACCGCCCGAGGCCCAGCTCGGCGAGGCGCTTGTCGGTCGCGGCCACGTCCACCTTGTCGCCGTCCATCACCAGCAGTCCCCGGGCCTGCCACTTCTGCACGGCCACCTTGGACACGCCGTGCAACTCGGCGAAGCGGGCCTTCACCAGGCGCTCGCTGTCCGCCGCCGGCGCAGTCGCCATCTTCAGCACGGCCCGCAGCGCATCGGCCGGCGCCTCACCGCCTCGCAGCCGGCCCGCCAGATCCTTCAGCAGGGGATGGGCCGCCACTGGCGCCAGCAGGTTGATTTGGCGCACCCCCTCCGCTTCCTGCCGCTCACGCCAACGGGTCTGCCGGTCCTCGCTCATGGTCACCTCGTGCCTCTTAGGGTGCGTCTCTAGAGACATTAACACCGTCTCTAGAGACGGGTCCAGGACAGTCGCTCGGGTGGCCGCCGCCGAGGGCGCGCCGACAGAGGGTCTTCCGGACCCTCAGTGCCAGGTGACGGCGCTCATTCCGGGGAGAAGTCCGCTTCCGGTGCGCCCAGATCGGTGAGCAGCTGGTGGACGTGCTCGCTCAGGAGGGTCGCGACCCGGTCGGCGTCGACGCCGAGGTCGGCCGCCAGCATGGGCGCCACCTTCGCCGGGAAGTTCATGACATGGTCCCGCGCGGCCCGGTGCGTCTCGAAGAAGAGTTGTTCGGCGACGTCCATCTCGATCAGGGCGCCGGCCTGCTTCCGGACGGCCAGCAGGTTCTTCACGGCCAGGGCGTTGGCCTTCACCTTCTCCGCCTCGGCGAAGGATGCGAAGTCGCCCGCCAGCACGCGGCGGATGAAGGCGTCCGCGTCGCGCTCGATCTGTTCCAGCCCAGGCCCATCGGCGGCCGGCGGCAGACTGTTACCGGCGCCCGCCGTGTTACCGCCGGTAACAGGGGAGGTAACGCCTTCCGCCGCCACCTTGTACCGCCCGAGGCGTCGGGCCGCGAGCGTCGCCTCAGACGCCTCGACGTCCACCTTCCCGCCCGCGAGCGTAAGGTATCCCGCCTCTTTCCACTGCGTGACCGTCTTCCGGGACACGCCATGGCGACGGGAGAAATCGGCTTGGCTCATGAGCGCCATCGGGCAGCCCCTCGAATGGTGTTACCTGGTTTCCGGACCCCATAGCTGGGGTGATGGTGCGACTGGATGTGGCTGCCCCCGACCGCCACCCCCCTCAGGGTCCCCGGCCGCCTGGGGGCTGCCGCCGGCCTCACCTGCGCCGCCGCCGCATGAAGGCGTGCGCGCTCTCGGTGGCTGCGTCCGCTGCCGCGCCCATGATCTCTCCCACGCGCCGGACCGCCGCGGCGAGAGCGTCATAGTGTGGGTCCATGTCGGGGTCGCCTGCCATCCGCCGGGCCACCATCGCGTCTGTCTTCTGGAAGGCGTCGGCGAGGGCGTTGCTCAGCAGGGCGCGCCAGGCTTCCGCCTGCCCCTCGTACTCCGGTGAGAGGGTCGCCAGCTTGTCCAGCATGGCGTTGGTCTGCATCGTGCTGTCCATGAGGGTGGCCTTGGCCCGCTCGGTCCAGGCCGGCAGCGCGGGAAGGGGAACGAGGTCGGGTCTCTCGATCATTCGGCACCTGCCACGATGTCGGAAAGGAGGTCGGCGAAGAGGTCATCCTCGCCGTCGGTCGCGCCGCATTCGATGAACCGTAGGCACTTCTGCCTGTTGCCCTCAAGCCGCCGCTCCAGCGCGAGGAAGCTGCGGTGGGTACGGTCCAGAAGGCACTGGAGGCGCCGACGCTCGGTACGGTTCAGGCGGGCCATGCGCGCACCCACCTTCGCCTCCTGGTCAGCCCATGCTGCACGGGCTGCCGCGAGCCGGTCCTCGGTCTCCTTCAGCCGGGCACGGTAGTAGCGTTGCCTCTCCTCGGCTCCGGAATCCAGGCCGTCGAGGTCGACCTCACGCAACGGCCGCCTCCTTCTGCCGCTGGCGCCAGTACCGCTCGATGCGCCGGTCGGTCATGGCCTTGTCCGGGTAGTCCCCGAGGGAGACGGTCGAGATCCCGGCGGCGGTGAGGGTGGTGTGCTCCATCGTCCCGCCGACGGCCATATTGAGGCCCTTCGCGTGGCTCACCCGCTGCTGCGCCAGCGTGACCTTGCGGAGCTGGTCGAGGGTGAGCGTGTTGGGCTTGGCGACGGCGCCGGGCGAGGGGGCGAGGTACACGCCCGCCTTGAAGCGGTACTGCGTCACCTCGGTTCCCCGGACCATGAAGCGGAAGACATGCGGGCCGTCCCTCCAGAAGAACAGCGTCACCTCTCCGCCGGCGCCGTCCACCGGGTCGACCATGCCGGCCGCCGCGAAGCACTCGACCGCGAGGCCGATCAGGTGCTCGGCGTTGACGGTGTCGGTCAGCTGGTCAACCACTCCTTCGACGGCGTTGCTGAAGCCGACCTTGCCCCGCACCGTCACGCCGAGGGGGAGGGTCGGGTGCGCATGGACCTTGCGGCCGTAGGCGACGGGTTGGTTTCGGTGGTAGGTGACGGTATCGGTGACGATGTCGACGCGGTCGGCAGCGACCACCATGTTGCACACGCTCATTCCATGGCCTCCTTGAAGATCGCCTGAACCTCCGGATCGTCAGTGACGTCCGAGGGGAATTCGACCATGGCCTCCGCCATGTCCGAGATCTCGTCGGGCTTGAAGAGGTCGTCGAAGAGGGCCGTTCCCTTCGCCGGGTTCATGAGGGCGTCGATCCGCTTCTGCAGGTCCGCGATGCGCATCTCCGCATCCAGGATGTCCTGCATCGTCTGCCGCGTCGGGTCGCGCATCAGGTTCTGCTGCTGCCCTTCCGGCAGGAACTGGTTGCGCTCCCGCGCCTCGGCGGCCATCTGCCGCTGAAGCTCCAGGGCCTGCATCTTCTTCGCCAGGGCGTCGGTCTCGGTGGCGAGGGCCGCCTTCAGAGTCTCGGCTGCCTCCTTCGCCTTCTCCTGCGCCAACTGGCGCGAGAGCTGCGTCGAGGTGAACATCGCTTCGTTGGAGGTGGCGATGGCCGACTCGTAGGCCTCCAGTGCGTCCTTGGCCTTCTTCGTGGCGTCGGCGCTGCCGTCGGCCGCGTCGCCCGCGTTCATCAGGGTGGAGGCGAGCAACCCACCGACGGTGACGACGGTCCCGATGGCGGCGCCCCACGGTCCCATCATGCTGATGAACTGGCCGCCCTGGATTGCCAGGGCCTGCATGGCGTTGCCGCCCATCGAGATCTGCGTCACGAGGTCGGAGATCTGGTAACCGGCCTGCTGCATCACCCCGCCCATGTTGCCCATGCGGGAGGTAAGGCGCCCGACCATCGTCTCGTTGCGGACGATGGCGCCGGCGTTGTCGTTCACGGCCGCGCCGAGGCCCATGTACTGCTGCCGGGCCATGGCGAGGACACGGTTTGCCTCCTGCTGCGTCGCGACGCCATGGGCGACGGCCCGGTTCACGGCCTCCTGCGCCGCCTCGAATTGCTGGAGGGAGCGATAGGCGGGGTCGACGGAACGGTTGATCCGGTCCCACCCGCGGGCCGCCGACTCCAGTCCCCTTGCGCCGGCGCCGGTCGCCCGGGTCAGCCGGTCCCAGGGCTCGGCAGCCTTGCCGACGGCGTTCTCCAGGCGGTCCACCGAGTTGACGGTCTTGTCCAGGGCGGCAGAGACGCGCTCGGCGCCGGCCGCCGCCTGCCGGTCGTCAATGACGATCTCGTGGACGATGCGGTTCAGTTCAGTCGCCATTGGCCGAAGCCTCCTCGTAGTAGCGCACCGCGAGGTCGCGGACGGCGCGGTGGAGTTCCGGGCTCATCCGATAGAACGACACCAAGGCCGACATGTTCGGCTCCCGGACGCGGAAGGTGTTTTTGCGGCCGCGGTCGATGTAAAGGCGCAGGTGTCGCAGGTTGAGGCCCACGTCCGGGAGACTGATGTCGAAGACGGCGACGATCGCGGCCCTGGCACCCGGCCTCCGATCGTCGGAGCTGCTAAGGCGGAAGTTCCGCATTTCCACTCGCATGGCTCAGGCCTCCACCATGCCCAGCACGACGGCCGGGTCGGCGTCGCCGCGCCTGAGGATGTCGAGCCCAGCCGCTTCGGCCTCGGCGATGATCGCCTCTTCCCGGATCTCCAGCTGCAGCCGCTTCGCCCGGGCGGCCGCCAGGCGCTTCTGCCGCTCCGCCTCGGGGATGCCGGCGCCCAGCCGCTCCCGGATCACCCGGCCATAGGCTTCCTTCAGGGCGTCCCCGAAGAGCCAGGCCATCAGCGGGCCGAAGCGATAGTTGCCCTCGACGTTGATCTGGAACTGCGCCGACGTCGCCTCGGCGGCGGTGACGGCGTAGAGGTCGGGCCCGAACTTGCCGGCCAGGTCGTCGATGATGCGGGACAGTTTCGCCTCCGCCTCCTCGATGCTGGGGAGGGCCGACTCCAGGCCTTCGATGGTCTCGGTGAGGGTCCGGATCTGCGCCCGGACGTCCTCGATTTCGCTGGTCACCGCCTGCACGGCGTTGGCAATGCTCTTCACCATGGCGGGCCTCATCGGTAGATGGCGCTGGGGGGGACGCCGCACTTGCGGGTCAGGAACACTTCGGCGCGCTCCACGAGCTGCCGGGCTGCCTGCATGTCCTCGCCGGCCTGCTGCGTCCGGGCCGCCGCCCGCTTCACCTTGGCGTCGGCTTCGGCGACGATGGCCTCCTGCCGCTCGATGGCCTCGGCGAGGCCCACCCGCGCCGCGCCGCCGTGGTCGCGGATCAGCGTCAGGGCGCCCCGGGCGTCCACTAGTTGCTCCAAGGCCTCGCGGCGGTCCGCTTCGCACTGGTCCCACACGGCGCGGCGGGCCTTGGCGATGTCCTGCAGGCGATGCATCTTCGCCTTTGCATCGGGGGTGTACTTCATCGGGCGGCGCCCTCCTTCTTGCTCGGCGTGTGGGGGATCAGGCGGTCCACGATGGCGCGGGCCGCCGCCACCTCTTCGGGCTTGGTGACGGTCAGGCTCGGCGGGATCTGGAGGTCGGTCTGGCCGGGGAAGCGGCCCTGCTCCAGATCGGCCTGCATGGCCTGGGCGTTGCGGAAGGTGGAGAGGAGGCTCGGCATGGTCAGTCCCTCCACGCCAGGACGGCCCGCGGGTCGGCGTCGGGCCGGCGGGCGATTTCGATGCCGGCCTCTTCCGCCTCTTCGATCAGCCGCTCTTCCTGCTGCTCGAGGTCGAAGAGCTGGGCGTCGATCTTGGCGACCCGCTCCCGCCGGTCCTCGGCAGTCACGGCGCCGGGCTCGGCGGCTTCCTTCATCGCGCTCATGAAGCGGGCCTTCAGGGCGTCGCGGTGCAGCCACACCACCAGCTCGCTCGCGGTGTCGGTGGTGCCGTACCCGACGACGAAATCGGCGACCGTCGTCTCCGGGTTCAGCAGGGCCGTCGCCGACGGGGTGAACCGGGCGGCGATGCGGTCCAGGGCGTCGTCGAGCATGGCCTCGGCTTCCGCCAGGGAGCGCTGCCCGCCCATCACGGCCTCGCGGGTCTCCTTCAGCCGGGCGATCTCGCCGCGGATGCGGTCGACCTCGGAGGAGACGCCACCGACGGCGCGGGCGATCTTGTCCTTCAAGCTCATGCCCGGGCCTCCGTGTTGGTGATGTGGGCGGCGCCGCGGTGCTTGCCGACGAAGGCGTCGAGGTTGGTCACGAGCTGCGCCAGGGCGACCCGCTTCTCCGTGGCCTCGGCGCTGGCGGCGAGGGCGCGGTCGAAGGTGATGCGGGCCTTCTGCTCAGCCTGCTCGGCGGAGCGGATGGAGGCCTCGGAGCCCCTGTTGGCGGGCTCCTGCAGATCCTCCCGGTAGCGCTTGGCCTGCATCCAGGCGGCGCGTGCGGCGCGCTCGGCCTCGCGCAGGTGGTCGGCGGCGGCGGTCAGCCCCTCCATCTTCGCCCGCAGGCGTTCCAGCTTGTCGACGTCGTAGCGGGCCGGCGCCGGCGCGGCTGCCTGTCGCTGCGGGGGCCTGAAGTCGACGCCGTGGCGTCGGTCACGTACAGTCATGGGGTATGCCTCCTGTTGAAGCCGGAAGAAACCGGGCAAGAAAAATCCCATGCCGACATTCTCGGTCATGGGATGGGCAGAGGCATTGGAAATGCAGGCAATTACGGGATCTTGTGCAGGTCCTCGTCCAGGTCTTCATTGATCTGGCGTTCCTTCAGAGGGCGGGCGCCGATCCGGTTCAGGTTGTCGAAGATGCCTGCGAGGTGAGGGTCTTCGACTTCGCCCGCCTGCCATGCTCCCCATGCGGCCTCAAGAAGGCGCGCCGCGCGGGTGCGGGGCACCGTCGGGAAGCTGGATCGCCACGCCTCGCGCAGAAGCCGGCGGCGGTCGGCGAGGCGCTGGGCGGTCCAGGCGGTCAGGGCGCCGGGCCGGCCCGCTCGCAGGCCCAACACGGTCGCGAGGTCGGCGCCGTCGTCGGCCACGGCTCGGAGGGCCTCGGCGACGTGCCGAAGATCCGGGCGCGCCGACAGAACCTCGGCAGCCCGGCGCAGGTCGTCGAGCGAGGCCCGGCTCTTCCGGCGGAGGCCGTCGCCCGTCATGCCGCGTCATCTTGACGGAGGTGCGCGTCGAGGAAGGCGCGCAGGGCGACCGTCGGCCCCTGGCTGAGGTTCGGGTCGCGGCCGGCAAGCCAGTTGCTCAGGCGAGGCCGCGTGATGCCGATCTGGTCCGCGAGCCCTTGCTTGCCCCTCGGCGGATTGGTGGCGAGATACGCCTCGGTGCGCGCCCGCAGAACTTCCTGGGGCGAGGGCGCGGCCGGCCGGCTGCCCAACAGCTCCTCGATGTCGACCATGCCGGAGTCGTCGGCGTCGGGGCGCTTGCGGGGCTTCGGGGGTTCTACGGGCTCAGGCTGCCGCGCGGCCATGACGACGACGGGCTCGACAGGCTTCTCGGTGGTGGTGGTGGAAGTGGCGGCCGGGGCCTCGTCCTTTCCACCATCCCGCCAAGATATAATAGGGTGTTCACCTTCGTGCACCGAGGGCTCTTGCGCGGGCACCGCAGAAACCTTGGCCTCCGCTGCTGGCTCAGTGCACGAAGGTGAACCGATGGATGTCGAAAGGTGATCCGAGCCCGGTTCACCTTCGTGCACCTGAATTCTGTTTTTGAGCTTCGGGTCGCGGTATCGCTTCCACTCGTCCGACGGCCAGACATGATAGGCGTTCTCGCCCGGCGGCATGCGCAGGATCGGGTAGAAGGTCAGGGTGTAGCGGCTGAGGTGGTCCGTCACCTGGTTCCGCTTTCCGCCGCGCCTGACGCGGACAAGGCCACGCTGCTCCCCCTCGCGGATCGCCCCTGCCACCAAGCGCCGGCCGATCCCCCACTCGACAAGCTGGTCGTAGCTCACGATCAGGTGCCCGTTCATCTGGCCGGCGTGCGCCATGTGCTCCGCCATCAGCCGAGTGACGAGCCGCCAGCAGTTGACCGACATCCCGCGCCACGCATCCGACTCCAGAAGGTCGAGCGGCAGCGGGGCGAAGGCGCGACCCTCCAGATACTTGATGCTCTTGAGGTCGTACGCGACCTTCTTAGCCATCGCCACCCTCCATCAGCGTGCTCACCTTGACCTTGCCGCGGCCACGGCACGCCTTGCATTCGACCCACCACTCGTTGCGGCCAGTCGCGTTCATCGGTCCGTAGGTCCGGCCGGTGCCTTGGCACTTTGGGCACTTCACGTCGGTGAGAAGAGAGGGGGCGCTCGGCCCCCTCGTTGTCGTCTCCCTGCTCATCCGGCCTTCGCCTCCGGCATCGTCTGGTAGGTCCACGTCAGCTCGTCTGGCAGCTCGTGGCGCTGGCGCATGAGGCGCGACACCTCGCCGTAGGTCCGCGCCCACAGGATGTCGGCGCAGATGGGCTTGTCGTTGATGTCGCTCACCCACACTTTCCACCACCGGCCCGGCATGTCGCCGTAGTCGGCATCCGTCGGCGGCGGCAGGTTGACCCGCGGCGCCCGCGGTGGGGCGTCTTCGTCGTCGTCGCCGAAGGCCTCCCACGTGAGGTCGCCCATCAGGTCGGTGAGGCGCTGGTCCATCTCGTCGGTGATGCCCAGCGCCTTCTGCAGGCGCCACCACAGGATGTCGCTCCACTCGTCGGACTCGTCCAACTCCAGCTGCTGCATGCGGTTGACAATCTGGCGGCAGATCATGCGCGCCTCGGCGGTCATGGCGAGCGTGCTCATCGACGCGCCCTCCCGTGCTCCGCGACCCGCGCCGGCAACTGTTCCAGAACAGCCGGCAGCATGGGCGCCGCGGTCGCGTTCCACTTCGCGGCTGCCGTCAGGCTCTCCGCCGGGTCGGCGCCGGCGGCGGCGCAGCTGTCGAGGAAGTTGCGCCAGGCGTCGGCGAGGGCCTTCACTGGGTCGACGGTCTGGAACAACGGCCGGCCCGAGGCGGTGCGGTCGCACGAGGACTGCAGCAGGTAGGCCCGGCGGAGGACGGCCTCGGCGTCGCTTGCGGTGACCAGGTGCAGCGCTCGGGCGACGATGTCGTCGTGCGGGCGGGTCATGGGGATGGTGGTGGTCGAGATCATGCCTTCACCTCTCGGTAGGCGATGCAGCGGGCCGGCGAGGAGAAGCGGAAGCCGGTGGCCGCCTCCATGGCCGAGACGGCGGTCATCACCTGCTCGTCGCCCCAGTCACCTTCAGGGTCGAGGGTGCCGCCGCGGGTGGCGATGATGACGTCGATCAGCGCGGCGTAGCCGGCCGGCGTCCGGGGCGCGATCTTCACCATCTCTTCGACCAGTGCGCCGGCTTCGCAGCCGAGGTCTTCGCGCCGCTCCAGCAACTCTTCGAAGCCCACGGCGTCCTTCCACTCCTGCCGGCGCCGGAGCTTGTCAGCCAGGGCCGGGCGGGCCTCAATCAGCCGCTCCATGTCCTTCGCGAGCATGCGGGCCATCATCTTCCCATCCATGCCCGGATCCTCCAGTCGGGTCAGACGGGCCACCTCCAGCCGCTCGCCCTCAATGGCCGCGTCGATCTCTTCCAGGCGGCAGTAGACGATGCCGTTCACCCTCACCGAGGGGAAGTCCTCGACGTCGGCCGGCTTCTCCCGGTTGACGCGCCGCGCCTCCATCTCGGCGGCGAAGACGGCCTCCTCCAGTGCCTTCCAATCCTCGTAGAGCGTCAGGAGGACGGCGTCGTCCGCCGGCGCCGCCAGGGCAGGGGCGGCGGTCGCACCGGCCAAAGCAACGGCGGGCAGGCCGCGGAGGATGCCCCTTCGCGAGAGGGCGGTGGGTGTGGTAGTATTCGAGCTAGACATGTCCCGTTTCTCCATTTCGGGGTTGTCAATCAGGCCGGCGCGGGGAGCTGCAACCTTCCCCGCCGGCCGCTTCATTTCTGCGGAAACTGGTAGATCGTGGCCGCCTTGCCGTCGGTGAGGTCGGGCGGGTTGCTGTCGTGCTGCTGGAAGACCTCGCCGAGGCCCGGGAAGCTGACTGCGAGCAAGGCCCGCATGTCGTCGATGTCGCTGTGCGGCACCTGCTTCTCCGGGAGCGTCTCGGCGTGCCGGATCGCCATGTAGAGCGCCCGGGCCATGATCCAGCCGTCGCGGCCGGTGACGTTGCGGTGCATGGGCATCCCCTTCACGCATCGGTGCCGGTCCGCGGCAGGCCCGCCGCTTCGCTCTCACGCTGCTCTATGAAGCGCAGGAGCGTGCTCTTGCGCGCGCACAGGACGCGGCCCATGCGGAACACCGGGATCTCGCCCTTGCTGGCGTAGTGGTAGACCTGCGAGCGCTTCTCGAAGCCCAGGAAGGCCTGGATGGCTTCGGCGCCGCGGAGGATGTCGTCGTTCAGGTTCATGGTCTTCCTCATTTGATTCAGATGCAGATGCTTATCCGGGAATTGACGCTCATGCGAGCGCCTTTCCCATTCTCAGGATGGTGTAGTGGGAAACCTTATGTAGCGATATCAGGTCACCTCTCCAGATATCGGCTCTCGGGAAATGGTAGTCAATTTTGCCCACTACTTGGCCAATCGAGTTCTTCCCCCTGCTCCAACTGCCGGCAATCAGCTCAAGGTTCGCGGCCAGGGGGCTTCGCTGGACAACCAAGTTCAAGCCAACAGTCCCGTAGGTCCCGCGGCCTTTCGAAATGAACCGCGCTAAGCTGCCGTCGGCGGCGCGCTCGATGAGACCGGTCAACAACCCGAGAATGCTATGTTGAGCGGCTAGAAAGTCGAGACACTTCGGCAGTGTAACGACCCTCTCTAAGTTGTCTGACATTATCAGCATAGGGACGGGGCGCATAATCATCTCGAAATCTTTGATGCTATCAAAGTATGCGTTGTCCCACCCGTTGAAAGTCCTCACCGTCTCTTGGAGATCATCCAGCGTGTGCTTCGTGTCCTTTGCGTAATGGGAAGCCATCATGGCCCCTAGCAGAGCGGCGCCGTCTGAAGCTCCCATCTCAGCCGCCGCCATCCCGCGGGCCGCCTGCTTGATGTAGCCGGCCTCCCGCGCGTACCGGGCGTATAAGCTCACGTTGTTGCTGGACCAGCCAGTTGCTTCGGCAGTTGCCTCCACCAGAGCCGAAAGCCGTGCCATTGGTGTCTCTCCCGGTTACATCACGATAATGCGCACCATCACGCCCCCTGTCAACGGCATTTGCAGCAAATGCAGATGGCAGCTATGATGACGGGAAGAGTGTAGCCCTTTGGAGTCAATTTCAATGGCCTCCATCAGAAAGCGCACCTGGCGAACCAAGGCAGGCGAGCCGCGGACGGCGTGGCTGGTTGACGTGCTCGACCGCCAGGGCAACCGCACCGCCAAGCAGTTCACCTCCCTGAAGGAGGCGAAGGCCTACCGGTCGAAGATCGAGACGGAGATCAACCGCGGCGTCTACCGAGTCGAGGCCGGCAAGATGACTGTCGCCGACGCCGTCGACCTCTGGCTGAAGCACAACGACAAGCGCGAGGGGGTGGACCTAGAACCGGGCACGGTGGCGGACTACCGGGTCAAGGCCGGGCACCTGACGCAACAGTCTGTTGCGCGTCTGAAGCTGGCCGACGTGACCACCGGCGTCGTCAACGACCTCTTTCTCGACATGCTGGAGAACGGCATGCCGATGCCGACGGCGAAGCGGGTGGTATCGACCCTGTCGGCCGTCTTCACCTACGCCATGCACAACAACTGGGCGGCGCTGAACCCGTGCGCGGGCAGGCGCACCCGCGTAGGCGCACGCGCGAGTGAGGCGGTCACCCCGCCCGACCACGAGACGGTCAAGCGCCTCCTGGATGCGGCCTACCAGACGAATCTGGGCTTCGGGCTCTACGTCCGCCTCGCGGTGATCAGCGGCCTCCGTGCTTCGGAGCAGCGCGGCCTGCGTTGGGGCGACCTCGACCTGAAAGCGGGGACGGTGACGGTGGGCACCAGGCTCGACCGCTACAACCACCGCGGCGACCCGAAGAGCCGGGCAGGGCACCGGACCATCCCTCTGTCGCCTCGGCTCGTCGCCGAGCTGCGCGAGCGCAAGCTCCGATGCGGTGGTCGGGAGGACATGCCCGTCTTCACGGCGCGGGGTGGCGCGCCCTTCAGGCACGAGAACCTCATGCGGTCCCGCTGGTATCCGGTGCGCAAGGCGGCCGGCTGCCCAGACGTCAACTGGCACGCCCTGCGCCACTACGCCATCAGCACGTGGATCGAGGCCGGCCTCACACCCAAGGCCGTGCAGGTGCGGGCCGGGCACAGCTCCATCCGCATCACCTTCGACCGCTACGGCCACCTGTTCCCGTCGACGGAGGCCGGCGCCGAGCTGGCCGGCATCGAGGCCCGGCTCGACGCCTGACGGACGCGCCATGCAACATGGCTGCAACATGCACCATCCAGGCACATCGTAAGCCCTTGGTCTTGCGCGCATATCGGCGTTCCGACAGCTAGACCGCCAACAAGGTGGTGGAGCTGATCCTCAAGAACGCCTCCATCGCCGTCACCGGCATCTGGCAGGCCGACGACGACGGGGTGCTGAACCCGGCCAACATCCGCCTCGTCCCCGGCGCCATCATCCCCAAGGCGGTCGGCTCGCAGGGGCTGACGCCGCTGGAGGCGCCGGGCAAGTTCGACGTCTCGCAACTGGTGCTGGAAGACCTGCGCGGCCGCATCCGCCACGCCCTGCTGGTGGATCGCCTGGGGCAGGTGGATGCACCGCGCATGACCGCCACCGAAGTGCTGGAACGGTCGGCGGAGATGGCGCGCATCCTCGGCGCCACCTACGGCCGGCTGCAGTCGGAACTGCTGACGCCGCTGGTGATGCGGGCGCTCGGCATCCTGCGGCGGCGCGGCGAGATCGTCGACGTGCGCGCCGACGGGCGGGTGGTGGACCTGGTCTACCAGTCGCCGCTGGCCCGCACCCAGGCCCAGGCCGATGCCCAGAACACCCTCACCTGGCTCACCTCCGTCGCCGGTCTCGGGCCGGCGGCGGCGGAGGCGGTGGATACGCTCGCCGCCGCCCGCTGGCTCGGCCGCGCCCTGGGCGTGCCGGCGGAGCTGATCCGCGAAACCCCGAACCCGAGCCCGAACCCGAACCCGACCCCGACCGGGGCCGTGCCCGCCCTGCCGGCGGAGGCTGCGCCATGAGCGGCAGCCTCGCCCTCCCCGCCGGCTGGGACGGCCTCGATCCGGGGGCCGGGGGCGGCGGTCCGCCGTCGTCTGCCGGGGAGCCGGCCGCCGCCCTGTTCGCCCGCGTCTTCCGCGGCGACGACGGGGCGCGCGCGCTGGCCCACCTGCGGGCGCTGACGCTGGACCGCGCCCTCGGCCCCGATGCCCCGCCCGACGCCCTGCGCCACCTGGAAGGCCAGCGCGCCCTCGTGCTCCACCTGCTGGCGCTGGTGGAGCGGGGGCGGGCCGGGTGAGCCGTCTGTCCGTCCTTCCTTCTCCTCAGGAGCCACATACCCATGACCCAGCTTGCGATCCCGCCGGAGTTCCTCGACCCGGCCACCGGCCAGGTGAACCTGGAGGCGCTGCTGCGCGCCTACCTGGAGCTTCAGGAAACCTCCCGCGGCATGGTGCGCCTGCCGGGGCCGGAGGCCGATGCCGACAGCGTCGCCACCTTCCGCCGCGCCCTCGGCGTGCCCGACACCCCCGACGCCTATCAGGTGACGCCGCCGCACGCCCTGTTCGGCGCCGACCCGCAGGTCAACGCCCGCCTGCACGCCGCCGGCTTCACGCCGCAGCAGGTGCAGCTGGTCTACGACCTTGCCGCCGAACGCATCCTGCCGGTGCTGGAAAGCATGGCCTCGGAACTGGACGGCGACCGCGAACTCGGCCGCCTGGTGGAACACTTCGGCGGCGACGAGCGCTGGGCCGAGGTCAGCCGCCAGCTGCTCGCCTGGGGCAAGGCCAACCTGCCGGCCGACGTGCTGGGGGCGCTGTCCTCCACCGCCGACGGCATCCTCGCCCTGTGGCGCATGATGCAGTCCGGCGAGCCCACCCTCGGCGGCCTCGATGCTGCCGCCGCCGGGCCGGGCGGGGAAGACGAGATCAAGGCGCTGATGCGCGACCCCAAGTACTGGCGCGACCGCGACCCGACGGTGATGCGCAAGGTCGCCGACGGCTTCAAGCGCCTCTACCCCGGCCCCGCGTAAGGCTCCGGGCCTGAGGGCGGGCTTTTTTTCAACCACCAAGACACCAAGGCACCAAGAGGCCGGACAGGCTCCGGCGCTTGGTGTCTTGGTGTCTTGGTGGTTCTCCCCTTCCGGGCCCCACCACGCGCCGATTGTTCACCTTTTATCCCATAGCCAGAGGATTTTTCGCATGTCCACCAAGATCGACCAGTCCTTCGTCAAGCATTTCCAGGCCGACGTGCATCTGGCCTTCCAGACCATGGGCTCCAAGCTGCGCAACACCGTGCGCACCAAGAACGACGTCCAGGGCTCGTCCACCGTGTTCCAGAAGGTCGGCAAGGGCACCGCGTCCACCAAGGCGCGGCACGGCAAGGTGCCGGTGATGAACCTCGACCACACGCCGGTCGAATGCCAGCTGTACGACTACTACGCCGGCGAATGGGTCGACCGGCTGGACGAGCTGAAGACCAACATCGACGAGCGTCAGGTGCTGGTGAAGGCCGGCGCCTATGCCCTCGGCCGCAAGACCGACGAGCTGATCATCAAGGAGCTGGACACCTCCACCAACTACGCCCTCGACGGCTCCACCGCCCTCACCAAGGACAAGGTGCTGAAGGCCTTCGAGATGCTGGGCGAGGCCGACGTGCCCGACGACGGCGAGCGCTATGCCGTGGTGGGGTGGAAGCAGTGGTCGGACCTGCTCGCCATCCCCGAGTTCTCCAACGCCGACTACATCGGCGAGGCCGACCTGCCGTGGCAGGGCACCCAGGCCAAGAAGTGGCTCGGCACCCTGTGGATGCCCCACTCCGGCCTGACCGCCGCCAGCGGCGTGCGCTATTGCTACTGGTATCACAAGACCGCCGTCGGCCACGCCATCGGGTCGGAGGTGATCACCGACATCTCGTGGCACGGCGACCGGGCGGCCCACTTCGTCAACAACATGATGTCCCAGGGCGCCAAGCTGATCGACCCGGCCGGCGTCATCGCCCTGCGCTGCCTGGAAACCTGATCCGCCGGGCCCGCCCCGCTTCCCCGCCTCTCTCGCGCATTTCTACGGAGATTTCCGACCATGGCCTTCCAGTCCAAGGATCTGTCGGTGCTGGCCTACGCCAACGGCTTCACGCTGTGGCACTACGCCAGCGCCGACACCGCCGCCACCATCGCCGCCGCCGGCTACTTCAACCGGGCGGCGGAGATGATCAATCCCGGCGACCTGATGATCGTCACCAGCGCCACCGGCACCGCGCCGACCACGGCGCTGGCCCGCGTCAGCGCCGTCGCCAACGGGGTGGTGAGCACGGCGGCGCTGTAACCGCGCCGGCCTCTCCGCCCACCTCCCCTCGCCGACCGTGCCCGACCCGGGGCCGTCCGCCATACCGGCGGCGGCCCCGGGTCCGTTCAGGACATCGCCATGCCGATCACCATCTTCCCCACCCTCAACCTGCTGGCCCGGCCCGGCCGCACGCCGCCGGTGGTGCGGTACGCCCGCACCGGCAGCGCCACCCGCATCGACGCCACCGGCGCCCTGGTGGCCGTGCCGGCCGACGTGGCCCGCCATGACTTCGAGCGCGCCGGCGGCGTCTATCGCGGCTGGCGGCTGGAAGGGCCGCGCACCAACCTGGTCCTCAACAGCCTCGCCCCGGCCGGGCAGACCCTCACCCTGGCGGCCGGCACCTATACCCTGTCGCTGGCCGGCGGCGGCAGCGTCGCCGCCACCGGCGTGCTCAGCGGCACGGCGACGGAGGCGGCGCCGCTGACCCAGACGGTGGCCGCCGGCACCACCACCCTCAGCCTGACCGGCGACGTGCGCGGCCTGCAGCTGGAAAGCGGCGCCTACGCCACCTCCATCATCCCCACCGGCGGCAGCCAGGTGACGCGGGCGGCGGAGGCGGCGCGGGTGGATGCCGCCGACTTCCCGCTGAAGGCCGACGAGGGCACGCTCTACGTCCAGTGCTCCACCGCCGGCCACGGCGGCCTGCAGACGGCGCTGGAACTGGGCGACGGCGGCGAGAACAACCGCATCGTGCTGCGCTTCGACAGCGCGCGGGCACCGCAGGCCGCGATCTTCGCCGGCGGCACCAGCCAGCTGGCGCTAACGGCGGCGCCGGTGGCGGCGCACCAGACGGTGCGCATGGCGCTGGCCTACCGCGCCGGCTCCGCCGCCTTCTGCGTCGACGGCGGGGCGGTGCTGACGGCAGCCCCCGGCACCATTCCCACCGCCGCGTCGCTGTGGCTGGGGTCGGAAGGGACGATCACCGACCCGCTCAACGGCCACATCATGCACGCCGCATACTTCCCCCGCCGCCTCGCCGACGCCGACCTGCAACTGCTGACGCGCTGACGCGCTGACGCCTGCACACCGCCCAACAGCGCCCGAGCAACACCCCCACCAGCTTGCCCCGCAAGCTGGCCGGCGCAAGTGCGCCGCGCGGCTTATGCCGCGTGAGCCAAGCGGCCATAGGCCGCGCCCGGCGCTGAGGGACTAACAAAGGACTCCACCCACCATGGCCCTGACCGCCATTGCCCTGTGTTCGCGCGCCCTGCTGAAGATCGGCGCCACCGGCATCGCCTCGTTCGACGAGGGGACGGCGGAGGCCGAGGTGGCGGCGAACCTCTACCCGTCGCTGCGCGACGCCCTGCTGTCCTCGCATCCGTGGAACTTCGCCACGGCGCAGGGGCGTCTGGCGCGGCTGGCGGCCGCGCCCGTGGCCGATTTCGCCCACGCCTTCCAGCTTCCGGCCGACTTCCTCCGGGCGCTGTCGGCGGGGGCGGAGGCGCGCGGGCGCGGCCTGCCGTACCGCATCCACGAACGCCGCCTGCACTGCGATGCCGAGGCGGTGACCCTGACCTACGTCTTCCGCCCGCCGGAAGAGTCCTTCCCGCCCTTCTTCGACCAGGCGCTGATCCTGCGCCTGGCGGCCGAGTTCTGCCTGCCGCTGACCGAAAGCACCAGCCGGGCGGAACTGCTGCACCGGCTGGCGGAGGAGGAACTGCGCCGCGCCCGCCTGATCGACGCCCAGGAGGAAACGCCGGCGGCGGTGGAGGACTTCACCCTGATCGAGGCCCGGCGATGACCGTTACCGTCATTCAGACCAAGACCAACTTCTCGGCCGGCGAGCTGTCGCCGCGCCTGTACGGCCGCGGCGACCTGCGCGCCTACGAGAACGGCGCCAGCGCCCTGCGCAACGTCTTCATCCACCCGACCGGCGGCATCTCGCGCCGCGCCGGGCTGCGGTGGGTGGACGACATCGAGGGCGCCGGCCGGCTGGTGGCCTTCGAGTTCAACACCGAACAGACCTACCTGCTGGTGTTCACCCACCAGAAGATGGCGGTCTACATGGACGACCAGCGCATCGCCGTGCTGGAGACGCCATGGACGGCGGCGCAGCTGCCGAACCTCAACTGGACCCAGTCGGCCGACACCCTGCTGGTAGTCCACCCGGAGGTGGAGCCGCAGAAGATCACCCGCACCAGCCATACCCGCTGGGTGATCTCGCGCTGGTACTGGATGGACGTGCAGAACGTGCGCTTCCAGCCGCACCACAAGTTCGCCGGCACCTTCGTCACGCTGACGCCCTCGGCCACCTCCGGCACCGTCACCCTGACCGCCAGCGAGGACGTGTTCGAGGCCGCCCATGTGGACGTGCGCTTCCGCATCGCCGGGCGGGAGGTGCGCATCGCCACCGTCGCCGGGCCGCGCAGCGCCACCGCCCAGGTGTTCCAGACGCTGCCCTCCACCACCGCCACCAAGGACTGGACGGAGCAGGCGTTCTCAGCCGTGCGCGGCTGGCCGGTCAGCGTCACCTTCCACCAGGACCGGCTGGTGATCGGCGGCTCGCGCGATCTGCCCAACCGGCTGTGGCTGTCCAAGTCGGGCGACTATTTCAACTTCGACGTCGGCACCGGCCTGGATGACGAGGCCATCGACTTCGGCATCGTCTCCGACCAGGTGAACGCCATCCGCACGGTGTTTTCCGGCCGCACGCTGCAGGTCTTCACCACCGGCGCCGAGTGGACCGTCTCCGGCGACCCGGTGACGCCCACCACCGCCAGCGTGCGCCGGCAGACCCGCGTCGGCACCCCGCCCGGCCGGCAGGTGCCGCCCCGCGACGTCGACGGCGCCACCCTGTTCATCGGCGCCGGCGGCAAGGAGCTGCGCGAGTTCCTGTTCACCGACGCGGAACAGGCCTATCAGGCCGGCGACCTCGCCCTGGTCGCCCGCCACCTGATGACCGGGCCGGTGGACATGGACTACGACGCCTACCGCCGCCTTGTGCACATCGTCATGGCCGACGGCGCCATGGCCACCGTCACCAACTACCGCGCCGAGCAGGTGTCGGGCTGGACCCGGCAGGAGACCGACGGCGCCTTCCGCGCGGTGGCGGTGGTCGGCACCACCGTCTTCGTCCTGGTGGAGCGCGCCGGCACCTGGCACATCGAGGCCCTGGACGAAGACTACGGCATGGATTGCGCCCTGGCCGGAGAAAGCGCCTCGCCCAAGTCCCGCTGGACCGGCCTTGGCCATCTGGAGGGACGGACGGTGCAGGTGCTGGGCGATGGCGCCGAAATGCCCGATGCGGTGGTCAGCGGCGGCGCCGTCGACCTGCCCCATGCCGTCGGCCGGGTGCAGGTGGGGCTGCCGTTCCGCCATCAGGTGGCGCCGCTGCCGCCGGTGGTGGTGGGGCCGGCGGGGGTCCGCCAGGGCGACGCCCTGCGGCTGATCCGCGCCACCTTCCGCGTGCTGGAGACGCAGGCGCTGAGCGTCGACGTCGGCCGCGGCCCGACCCCGGTGCCGTTCAAGCGCCTTGGCCCCGGCGGCGTGCTCGACAGCCCGCCGCCGGTCTTCACCGGCGACCTTGCCGTCCGCTCGCTCGGCTGGAAGCGCGACGCCATCGGCCCGGTGTGGCGGGTGGAGCAGGACACGCCGCTGCCCTGCACCATCCTTTCCGTGACAACCGAGATGAAGGTGACCGACTGATGGGTGGATTCACCAGCACCGCCGCCACCGTGGGCCGCACCCTGCTGGGGCCGGCCCTGACCGTCTACAGCGCCTATTCCGACTTCCAGGACCGCAGCAGCGCCGTCCGTTCGGCCCAGACGGCCGATCTGGCCGCCGCCCGCCAGGCGGAGGAAGACGCCGCCCGCAAGCGCGCCGAGGCCGAGGCCGAAGCCCAGCGCCTGCGCATCCAGGCGGAGGCGGAAGCGCTGTGGCGCACCGGCATGAGCCAGCAGACCGCCGACCTGGAGCGCCGCTCCGCCGAGGCGTGGAACGCCTACCACATCACCACCGCCGAGCGGGAGGCGGCGCTGGCCGACAGCCAGGGCCGCGCCGCCGCCACCGCCGAACAACGCCGGCTGGAGGCCGAGGCGGCGGAGGCCGAGCGCCTGCGGGAAGCCGACCTGAAGCGCGCCCAGGCCAGCGCCCGCGCCCGCTTCGGTGCCGCCGGCCTGCGCGACAGCACCTCCGCCGCCGCCCTGCTGACCGGCATGGCCGACGAGACCGCCGCCCGCAGCGCCGCCGCCGGCCAGCGCACCGCCGCCTCCATCAGCGACCTGTGGGCGCAGGTGGAGCGGCAGCGCGACCGCAACCTGCTCACCGTCGCCCAGACCCGCCAGCGCGCCCTGCTGACCATGGGCGACCTGGGCGAGCGCCATGCCCTGGAAGCCGCCCAGGTGGCGCACGAGAACGAACTGGCGCTCTACCGCGCCGGCAGCGCCGCCAACCGCCTGCTGGCCGACGCCTGGACGCAGACCCGTCAGCCGGTGCGCACCGCCGGCGGCGGCAGCCGCGCGCCGTCGCTGGTCTCGACGCTGCTGCCGGTGGCGCAGCGCCTGCTGTCCAACCTCTGACCCCGACGCCGCCCCCGTCCGTCCCGTCCCAGGCCGAGGAGCCCGCCCGTGAGCACCGACCACATCGTGATCGGCGACCTGCGCCCGCGCGTGCAGTACGTCGCCAACGGCACCGTCCGCGACTTCGCGTACCCCTTTCCCATCTTCAAGAGCGACGACCTGGAGGTCTGGCTGAACGATGCCCAGGCGACCGGCGGCTACACCGTTGCCGGTGCCGGCGTCTCGGCCGGCGGCACCGTCACCTTCGCCACCGCTCCGGCGGCCGGGGTGCGCGTCACCCTGCGGCGCCGGCTGGTGATCCGCCGCGTCACCGACTTCCAGGAAGGCGGCGCCTTCCGCGCCAAGGTGGTCAACGACGAACTGGACTTCCAGACCGCCGCCCTGCAGCAGCTGGAGGTGGACCTGTCGCGCTGCCTGCGGCTGTCGCCCACCGATCCGGCCACCGCCAGCCTGGTGCTGCCGACGCCGCAGCCCGGCAAGGCCATCGGCTGGAACGCCGCCGGTACCGGCCTGACCAACGACCCCGGCGACTTCGCCCAGGTGCGGGCCGACGTGCAGGCCCGCCTGACCGCCGCCCAGACGGCTGCCGCCCAGGCCGCCGCCTCGGCCCAGGTGGCGCAGCAGGCGACGGAGGCGATCCTCATCCCCACCGTCGATGCCCAGGAGGCGGCGATCATGGCCCAGGCCAGCCGCGATGCCGCCCAGGCCGCCGCCGCCACGGCCGGCAGCGGGCGGGGGGCGGGGGGGGAGCCTCGGCCGTCGCCGTGGCCGGCGAGGCGGCGGCGACCCAGCAATGGACGGCCGAGGCGCAGACCCTGGTGTGGCTGACCGAACGCAACAGCGCCGCCGTCGCCACCGCCGTCGCCGCCGCCGGAACCGCCCGCGCCGAGGCCCTGGCCGCCGCCGACGGCGCCCTGCTCGACCGCCTGCAGGCGGAGCGGGCCGCCGACCGCGCCCGCGCCGCCGCCGCCACCGCCGCCGCCGCCGCCATCGGGGTTGCGCCCGGTCAGGCGCTGCCCGGATGGGCCGCGGTCTGACCAGCCTCCAAGCCATAAGGACACCCGTTCATGCCCGTCACCCTGCAGCATTACCCCGGCCTGGTGCTGGCGGCGCGGCCCGGCCTGGTGCCGGCACGCCTCAGCCTGTCGCGGCCGTCGGTCGCCACCCGCGTCACCGCCCTCGGGCTGGTGGAGGAGGTGCCGGCCCACACCCTGCGCCACGACCACGACCTCGCCACCGGCGCCTATCTCGGCTGGTGCGTGGAGGAGCCGCGGACCAACCACCTGCGCCAGTCCCGCGACCTGACCCAGGCGGTGTGGGCAAAATCCGGTGCCACCGTCACCAAGGATGCCGTTGGCGCCGACGGGGCCACCGGCGGCGCCTGCCGCATCAGTGCCGGCGCCGCCGGGGCGACGGTCACCCAGGGCGTCACCCTGGCGGCCGGCTGGCAGAGCTTCGCCCTCGACATCCGCCCGCTGGTGGTGACCGGCGCCGTCAGCCTGACCACCGACGGCGGCACCACCTGGACCGACGTCACCGGCCGCCTGACCGCCGGCCGCTTCACCCGCGTCTCGGTCAGCCGCTCCCAGGCCGATCCGGTGGTCGGGCTGCGGCTGTCGGCGGCCGGCGACAGCGTGGCGGTGGATTACGCCCAGCTGGAGACCGGCGCCTACCCCACCAGCCGCATCGTCACGGCCGCCGCCGCCGTCACCCGCCAGGGCGACGTGCTGACGGTGCCCGACCTGGCGCCGTTCTGGAACCGGGCCGAGGGCACCCTGTTCATGGATTTCCGCAGCCTCGGCAGCGACCTTCCCTCCACCAGCCCGCGCCAGACCCTGCTGGCGGTGGGCGATACCTCCGCCGGCACCGCCACGGTGATCGAAGTGCAGCGCCAGCCGGACTTTTCCTCCCGCCTCGGCTGGGGCTTCGGCACCCAGGTCGGCTACGCCGCCGGCGCCACCTCCAACGGCCTGATGGCGGCGGAGGCCTATCGCCGGATGGCGGTCGGCTGGACCACCGGCCACGGCGACCCGACGGTGGCGGTCGACGGCGCCACCTGGCGGCCGGCGCTGGCCAACGGCGGGCTGGTCAACGCCATCGACGCCGCCGGCCGCACCCTCGCCATCGGCCACCAGATGCGCGGCGGCGTGCAGCGCCACCTGTCCGGCCACATCCGGCAGGTGCTGCACTTCCCCCGCCGCCTGCCCGACGCGGCGCTGCGGGAGCTGACGGCATGATGACCCTCGACGATCTCAAGGGCGCCCTCGCCGCCCGCCTGCCGGAGCGGGCGGTGGCGGCGGTGGCCGCCCACCCGTCCCAGCCTTGGCAACCTCCACCCCGCCCCCCCCCCCCCCCCCCCGGCCGCCGCTGCCGGCGGCGGCGGTGGCCGCCTACGACGCCTTCTCCGCCACCGCCGCCCCCGACGACGCCAAGGGCTTCGCCGCCCACCATGCCGCCTGCAAGGCCGCCCTCGCCCATGTGGAGGTGCTGGTGAAGCTGCTGCGCTGGGCCGCTCCGCCCGCCCTGCCGGCGGGTGCGGCAGCGGCGGGGGGCGGCGGCGACGACGATCTCGCCCGGCTCATCGCCGCCGCCCGCTCCGCCATGACCGAGGACGCCGATCCCGATGACGATTTCGCCCCCGACGACGACCGCGACGACTGACCCCGGCGCGCCGGCGGAGCTGGATTTCCCCGAGTTCGCCTGGATCTGGAACCATGCCCTCGGCCTTTCCACCCCCGCCCACCAGCGCCGCATGGCCCGCTGGCTGTCGGCGCGCTGGCAGCGGCAGGAACGCGAATGCCTGCTGATGGCCTTCCGCAACTCCGGCAAGTCCACCGTGGTCGGCCTGTTCTGCGCCTGGCTGCTGTGGCGCTGGCCGGACCTGCGCATCATGGTGCTGGCCGCCGACCATGCGCTTGCCAAGAAGATGGTCCGCAACGTCAAGCGCATCATTGAACGCCACCCGCTCACCAAGGGCCTGAAGCCGCCGCGCCGCGACCAGTGGGCGGCGGACCAGTTCACTGTCAACCGGCCGGGCGAGCTGCGCGACCCCTCCATGCTGGCCCGCGGCATCGGCGGCAACCTCACCGGCAGCCGCGCCGACGTGGTGGTGTGCGACGACGTGGAAGTGCCCAACACCTGCGACACGGCGCCGAAGCGCGCCGACCTGCGGGCGCGGCTGTCGGAGCTGGATTACATCATCGTGCCCGGCGGCATGCAGCTTTACGTCGGCACGCCGCACACCTTCTATACGATCTATGGCCGCGAGCCGCGCCCCGAAGCCGGCGAGTCGCGGCCCTTCCTCGACGGCTTCCACCGGCTGGAGATCCCGCTGACGGACGGCCGCGGCCGCAGCGCCTGGCCGGACCGCTTCCCGCCGGAGAAGATCGACGCCATCCGCCGCCGCACCGGCCCCAACAAGTTCCGCAGCCAGATGCTGCTGGAGCCGGTGAACATCGCCGACGGCCGCCTCGACCCCGACCGCCTGCGGCTCTATGACGACGAACTGGTCTATACCGAAGGCAACGGCGAGGCGACGCTGACCCTCGGCGGGCGGCGGCTGGTGTCGGCCTCGTGCTTCTGGGACCCGGCCTACGGGGCGCCCGGCAAGGGCGACGGCAGCGTCGTCGCCTGCGTCTTCACCGACGAGGACGGCGCCTACCGCCTGCACCGCATCCGCTGGCTGGAGCACGACGCCTCGGCCGGCGACGACGAGGCGACGCAGCAATGCCGCGCCGTCGCCGCCTTCCTGCGCGACAACCACCTGCCGTCGGTGCGGGTGGAAAGCAATGGCGTCGGCAAGTTCCTGCCCGGCCTGCTGCAGAAGGTGCTGGCGGAGGAAGGCCTGCGCTGTGCGGTGGTGCCGGTGGCCTCCAGCCGCAACAAGGACGCCCGCATCATCGACGCCTTCGACGCGGTGCTGGCGGCAGGCGCGCTGTCGGCCCACCGGTCGGTGTGGACGACGCCCTTCATCGCCGAAATGCGCGACTGGCGCCCCGGCGGCGGCGGCCGCGTCGACGGCCTGGACGCCGTCGCCGGCTGCCTCGCCGCCGAACCCGTCCGCCTCCCCCGCACCCCCTCCCCCACCGCCAAACGCCCCGGCACCTGGCGCGGCGGCGCGGCGGGCGGCTGGAAGGCGGAGAGCGAGTTCGGGGTCTGACCCCGACCCCATCCCATCCCCATTCCCCCTCAGGAGACCCCCATGCCCTTCGACATCATGTGGTGGGTGTCGGCGGTGGAGGTGCCGGCGCTTGGCGGGCTGTTCTGGCTTGTCTGGCGCAACCGGCACGATGCCGATACCGACGCCGAGGAAAACCGCCGCGCCTTCGAACGCGGCTTCGCCCAGCAGCGCGAGGCGCTGGCCGCCTACAAGCTGGAGGTGGCGCAGTCCTATGCCTCCCTCGCCCACCTGCGGGAGGTGGAAAAGCGCCTCACCGCCCACCTGGAGCGCATCGAGCACAAGCTCGACGGCGTGCAGCAGCAGGCGGCGCGTCCGGCGGGAGGACGGGCATGAGCCGCGCCGCCCTCACCCTTGCCCCCGTCCCGCCCGACATCGCCGCCGATCCGGTGCAGGTGCTCGCCCGCACCGTCTGGGGCGAGGCCCGCGGCGAGCCGGTGCGCGGGCAGGAAGCCGTCGCCGCCGTGGTCCTCAACCGGCTCGCCCGCGCCGCCGCCCGCGGCGGGCGGTGGTGGTGGGGGGCCAGCATCGTCGAGGTCTGCCTGAAGCCCTGGCAGTTCTCGTGCTGGAACCCTACCGACCCCAACCGGCCGCGCCTGCTCGCCGTCACCGCCGACAACCGCGCCTTCGACCAGGCCCTGCGCATCGCCCGCCGGGCGGTGGCCGGCACCCTGCCCGATCCCACCGACGGCGCCACCCACTACCACGCCCGCGGCATCCATCCGCCGTGGGCCTGGCGAGCGGTGCCCTGCGCCGAGATCGGCCGCCACCTGTTCTACAACTCCGTGGAGTGACCGCCATGACCGCCCCTCCCTTCCGCGCCGCCGACCTGGCGCCGCTGCTCGACGCCCTGGTCGGTGCCGCCGGGCGCGAGCTGCAGCGCCACGACGCCGGCCCCGGCTCCCCCGCCTCCGCCGCCACCGATCCGCCGCCGGCGGAGGATGACGCCTACGTGCGCCGCTGGCGCCCCACCTTCGGCTATGCGGTGGCGCTGAGCTGGCTGGTGACCATGCTCGCCGTCGCCTGGGTGGTGGTGCACGAGCCGGCGCAGGCACCGGCCATCATCGCCGCGCTGCTCGACACCACCCCGATCTGGGGCGGGGCGCTGGCGGTGCTCGGCCTGTCGGTGGTCAAGCGCAGCCAGGACAAGCGCGCCCGCACCGCACCCCCGGCGCCGCCGGCCGCAACGGACGCCCACACCGGCGGCGGCGCCCCGCCGGCCGGCTGACAACGGCCCTCGACGGCAGCGGGAGGGGCCGCCTAGAGTCGTCCGTCCAACCCGCCGCAGAGGGCCGCCGCATGCGCTTCACCGACAGCCGCGACTTCGTCGCCGACCGCCCCTGGGGCTCCCTGCCGCTGGGCGAGGTGGACGGGGTGACGGTCAAGGTCCACTGGACCGACCAGCCCTACCGCTGGCACGTCAACGACGGGGCGGAGGTGTTCCTGGTGCTGGACGGCGCCGTCGACATGCACTGGCGCGAGAACGGCGAGGAACACATCCGCCGCCTCGGCCCCGGCGCCGCCTGCTTCGCCGAACCCGGCGACGAACACGTCGCCCACCCGGTCGGCCCGGCCCGCGTGCTGGTGGTGGAGCGCAAGGGGAGCGTCTGAGCGTCCGCCCGTCTCCCGCGCCCTTCAGCCCCCATCCCCTCCGGCTTACCCCGCCCGCACGCTCCCCGGCGGGCGGGTGGGGTGGTTTTATCGGGGGTCCTGATGATGCGGAGGCCCCCCATGCGTCGCGTACTTCTCGTTGCCCTTCCAGCCGCCGCCGGGGTGCTGGTCGGGCTTGCCCTGGCGCAGGCGCCGCTGGCCCAGAGCGTGCCCATGAAACCCACCACCGTCGCCGAGAGCATGGTCTCCGCCGGCGAGGTGGAGGACGGGCTGACCGGCGCCTGGATTCTCTCCAACGACGGCACCATCCGCCTGTGTACCGCCCGCCTCACCACCAACCCGGAAGCGCCGCGCTGCTCCGCCCCGGCAACGCCCTGAGCGGCAGACACGGGCACCGGCACCGGCACATGAAAAAAGGGGCGCCGCAGCGGGCGCCCCTTTCTCGTGCATCCTGCATCCGCCGGCCGGACGGCGCGGCGGCGGCCGGTCAGTAGCGGTAGTGGTCGGGCTTGTACGGGCCGGCTTCCGGCACGCCGATGTAGGCCGACTGCTCCGGGGTCAGCTTGGTCAGCTTGACGCCCAGCTTGGCCAGGTGCAGTTCGGCGACCTTCTCGTCCAGGGTCTTCGGCAGCACGTAGACCTGACGGTCGTACTTGGCGGCGTTCTGCCACAGCTCGATCTGCGCCAGCACCTGGTTGGTGAAGCTGGCCGACATCACGAAGCTGGGGTGGCCGGTGGCGCAGCCCAGGTTCACCAGGCGACCCTCGGCCAGCACGATCAGGCGCTTGCCGTCGGGGAACTCCACCTCGTCCACCTGCGGCTTGACGTTGTGCCACTTGTAATTGCGCAGCGAGGCGATCTGGATCTCGCTGTCGAAGTGGCCGATGTTGCAGACGATGGCCCGGTCCTTCATCTCCCGCATGTGGTCGAGGGTGATGACGTCCAGGTTGCCGGTGGCGGTGACGAAGATGTCGCCGAGCGGCGCCGCCTCTTCCATGGTGGTGACCTGATAGCCTTCCATCGCCGCCTGCAGGGCGCAGATGGGGTCAATTTCGGTCACCAGCACGCGGGCGCCCTGGCTGCGCAGCGATTCGGCCGAGCCCTTGCCGACGTCGCCGAAGCCGCACACCACGGCCACCTTGCCGGCCAGCATGACGTCGGTGGCGCGCTTGATGCCGTCCACCAGGCTTTCGCGGCAGCCATACAGGTTGTCGAACTTCGACTTGGTGACGCTGTCGTTGACGTTGATGGCCGGCACCTTCAGCGTGCCCTTCTTGGCCATCTCGTACAGGCGGTGCACGCCGGTGGTGGTCTCTTCCGAGATGCCGCGCACGTCGTTCAGGTACTCGGGGTACTTGTCGTGCATGATCTGGGTGAGGTCGCCGCCGTCATCCAGGATCATGTTCGGGCGCCAGCCGTTCGGGCCGTCGATGGTGGCTTCGATGCACCACCAGAATTCCTCTTCCGTCATGCCCTTCCAGGCGAACACCGGGATGCCGGCGGCGGCGATGGCGGCGGCGGCCTGATCCTGGGTCGAGAAGATGTTGCACGACGACCACCGCACCTCGGCGCCGAGGGCGGTCAGCGTCTCGATCAGCACGGCGGTCTGGATGGTCATGTGCAGGCAGCCGGCGATGCGGGCGCCCTTGAGCGGCTGGGCCGCGCCGTACTCGTCGCGCAGCGCCATCAGGCCCGGCATCTCGGTCTCGGCAATGGCGATTTCCTTGCGGCCCCAATCGGCCAGCGAGATGTCCTTGACCTTGTAATCGGTGAAGCTCATGGGGTCCTCCAGCTTGGGCATTGGGGAGGATATACCCCGCCCGCCGCCCCTGCGCAAGGGGGACATAAAGATATCTTTATATGGTGATGTGATGGGCCAGTCGCCGCGGCGCCGTCGCGCCCCCCGTCACACCCCCGTCACGCCGCCGCCAGCGGAGTCAGGAAGGCCTCGTCGGGGGTTTCCCGCAGCGCCCGGGTAGGGCGGCCGTCGGCATCCAGCAGGCCGTGGGCGGCCAGATGGTCGACGATCTTCACGAAATGGGCGCGGTTGTGGGGGCTGTCGCCGCCTTCCAGCCAGTTCTGTTCCAGGAAGGCGCAGATGGCCGGCTGCTCCAGCTCCGCCTCCCACAGGATGCCGAGCAGGGAGGCGAGGCTTTCCTCCAGTTCCCGCGCCACGCCAAAGACGCTCATGGCGGCGTCGGCCTCGGCCCGCAGGCCGGTTTCCGGGCCGGCGCCGAGGCCGAAGTCGGGCGCCGTGCGCCGCTCCGGGGCGCAGACCTGCAGGTGGGCGACGTCGTGGATGATCACCGACGGCTCCATGCGCACCCGCAGGGCGTGGCCGTCCCAGGTGTAGCCGGCGGTCGGCGGCTCGTCGAGGATGCCCATGCCGAAGGTGCGCGCGAACGCCACCGCCTGCCGGGTGTGCTCCGGGTCCTGCGACAGCGACAGGTCGCCGTCGCGCACCAGCGCCAGGGTGGCGGCGATGCGGCGGAAGGCGGCCTGGGCCAGCGGCGCGTCGGCCAGGCAGGCGTCGAAACGGTCGAGGGTGGCGGCCAGGTCGGGCAGCGGAATGGGCGTCAGGATCATCGCAGGGTCGGCTTTCGGGCGGCGGATCGGGCAGGGACTACACCACACGCCGCTTAAGGGCAATGGCGATGCGCCGACAGCGGTCAGCGCCGGGCGCGGCGGTGGCGGTCCATGAACTCCGGCGGCTTGCGCGCCACCCAGCGCAGGAAGCGGGCGATCTCCGGGTGGCTGCGCAGGGCGTCCGGGGTGGCGTAGGCGCGGGCGAGGCTGCGCTCGTCCAGCACGCTGTGGATCTTGCGGTGGCAGATGCGGTGCAGCAGCGACTGCTCCCGCCCGCCTTCCGACCGCGGCACCCAGTGATGGCGGTCGAGGCTCGGCCCTTCCACCATCGGCCGGCCGCACAGCGGGCAGGGCCCCAGCCCGACCGCGTCGGCAGCGGCGGCAGTGACGGAGTCGGGCCGGCGGGAGGGGCTGTCGGCGACCATCGGCGGCTCGGGCAGGGGCGGCAGGCGGCGCATGGTATCGGCTGGCGGCTTTCCCATTGTGCTGGACCCGGCGGGGTGGCACACCCATATGGTCCGAAGACAGAAGGTGGGACCATGTCCCGCTGTCCGGCAAGGGGGAGATCGACCGTGCACCCGACCCGCAGACTGCGCCCGTGGACGACGTCGTCCCTGTTGGTGGCGGCGCGCCTGCTGGCGGCGACGCTGGCGGTGGCCATGGTGGCCCTGGCGGCGGAACGGGCGCGGGCGCAGCAGAGCGAGGAGCCGGACGTCCATTTCTCCCGCATCGGCACCGGCCCCACCGGCGGCACCTACTTCCCCATGGGCGGGCTGATCGCCAACGCCATCTCCAACCCGCCCGGCTCCCGCCCCTGCGACCGCGGCGGCAGCTGCGGCGTGCCGGGGCTGATCGCCGCCGCCGTCTCCACCAACGGCTCGGTCGCCAACGTGGAGGCGCTGGAGGCGCGCACGGTCGACCTGGCGCTGGTGCAGGCCGACGTCGGCTTCTGGGCATGGAAGGGCGAGGGCATCTTCAGCGGCCGCGAGCCCTTCGCCGGGCTGCGGGCGCTGGCCTACCTCTACCCGGAAAGCATCCATCTGGTGGCGCGTGCCGATTCGGACATCCGCACCCTGGCCGACCTGCGCGGCAAGCGGGTGTCCATCGGCGAGGAAAAGTCCGGCACCCTGGTGGAGGCGCGGCTGATCCTCAACGCCTTCGGCCTCAAGACCACCGACATCGAGCCGTCGTACCTGCGCCTCGGCCCCTCCGCCGACAAGCTGGCGCCGGGCGACCTGGACGCCTTCTTCTTCGTCGGCGGCGCCCCGGTGCAGGCGGTGACCGACCTCGCCCAGGCGACGCCGGTGCGGCTCATCCCGCTCAGCGGCGCCATGGCGGAGAAGCTGACCGGCATCTTCCCCTACATGACCCGTAACACCATCCCCGCCAACACCTACCCCGGCCAGTCGGCGGCGGTGCCGACGCTGGCGGTCGGCGCCGTGCTGCTGACCACCGACGCCATGCCGGAGGACCGGGCCTACCGCATCGCCCGCTCGCTGTGGCACCCGGTCAGCCTCGACCTCTACCGCCGCGGCCACCCCGGCGGCGGCCTGCTCGATCCCCGCCATGCCATGGAGAACACCGGCGTGCCGCTGCACGACGGTGCCGCCCGCTACTACGACGAGATGAAGGCCCTGGCCGCCGAGGGCACCGGGACGCAGCCGGCGCCGTAACGGCGGCCGCAACGGCCCTGGACCGTCCCGCCCGCCGGTGTCACCATGCCGGCCCTCCCGTCGCAGCGGTGAGCACAGGCACCTTCTGCGGCGACCCGCCCTTCCGAAAGCCCGACTGGGAGATCCGCCTTGTCCGCCGACAGCTTCACCCCTGCCCTGCTCGTCGATCCGTCGTCGCCGGCCGCCGCCGCCGCGGTGCCGCTCACGCCGATCAGCCCGGCCCGGCTGGAGGCCTGGCGGGCGGAGCAGGACGAGGTCACCCGCCGCTGGCTCGACACCGCCGCCTTCAAGGCCGAGGCCGGCAGCGTGGTGCTGCTGCCCGGCAGCGACGGCGCCCTGGCGCGGGTGATCGCCGGCACCGGCGACGGCGACGAGGCCTGGGCCCTGGCCGCCCTGCCCGGCAGCCTGCCCAAGGGCTGCTACCGCCTCGACCCCGAGCCGGAGGCCGCCGCCACCGCCACCGCGCTCGCCTTCGGGTGGGAGATGGGCGGCTATGCCTTCAGCCGCTACAAGTCGACCCCGCCCGCCGCCGGCGCCGCCCTGGTGTGGCCGGCGGCCGCCGACCGCACCGCCGTCGGCCGCGACGTCGCCGCCGTCACCCTGGTGCGCGACCTCATCAACACCCCCGCCGCCGACATGGGGCCGGAAGAGCTGGAGGCCGCCGCCCTGGCCCTGGCCGACGCCTTCGGCGCCACCCTGGAAGTGACCGTCGGCGAGGAGCTGGAGCGTGCCGGCTACCCCGCCGTGTTCGCCGTCGGCAAGGGCAGCAGCCGGCCGCCGCGGCTGATCGACCTCCGCTGGGGCGATGCCTCCCACCCCAAGGTGACGCTGGTGGGCAAGGGCGTGTGCTTCGATTCGGGCGGCTATGACCTCAAGCCGTCCAGCGGCATGAAGCTGATGAAGAAGGACATGGGCGGCGCCGCCAACGTGCTTGGCCTCGCCCGCATGATCATGGCCGCCGGCCTGCCGGTGCGCCTGCGGGTGCTGGTGCCGGCGGTGGAGAACATGGTGTCCGGTCACGCCATGCGGCCGCTCGACGTGCTGCGCACCCGCAAGGGCCTGACGGTGGAAGTGGGCAATACCGACGCCGAGGGCCGCCTGATCCTGTGCGACGCCCTGGCCGAAGCCGATACCGAACAGCCGGAGCTGCTGATCGACTGCGCCACCCTCACCGGCGCCGCCCGCGTCGCCATGGGGGCGGAGGTGGTGCCCTTCTTCACCCACGACGACGCCCTGGCCGCCGACCTCGTCCGCCACGGCACCGCCTGCGGCGAACCGCTGTGGCGCCTGCCGCTGTGGAAGGGCTACCGCAAGCAGCTGGACAGCAAGGTCGCCGACCTCTGCAACATCTCCGACAGCCCGTTCGGCGGCGCCATCACCGCCGGCCTGTTCCTGGCCGAGTTCGTCTCCCCCGCCACCCGCTGGGTCCACATCGACATGTACGGCTGGAACCCGACGGCGCGGCCGGGGCGGCCGGTGGGCGGCGAAGCCTTCGCCTTGCGCGCACTCTACGCCCTCATCGCCGACCGCTTCGGTTGAACCGTTGCGGCAAGTACCGATTGACGTTGCTCCCGCCCGGCGGCTCCGCTAAACAGGTTCCGCCCACGGAACAACCGCACGGAGCGAGGGGGGAGGCGTGGACATCAAGCCGGTCGAGGCCCTGGACCTGTGGCGCGGTGCCATCGTCGAAAGCGTGCGCCGCGACGGGCCCGACCTGTCGGCACGCCAGATGGCGCTGCTGCTGACCGTCTACATCACCGCCCCGCCCCACACGGTGCGCGGCCTGGCGGAGACGCTGAACGTCTCCAAGCCGGCCGTCACCCGCGCCGTCGACCGCCTGAGCGACTACGGCCTGGTGAAGCGCAAGGTGGACGAGAAGGACCGCCGCAGCGTGCTCATCCAGCGCACCGTCAAGGGATCGGTGTTCCTGCGCGAGTTCGGCGAGCTGGTGGCCGCCGCCGCCAGCACCTGCCGCACCGCCGAGGCCGACGACCCCGCCATGGCCGGGCGCTGACACCCTCCGCTGCGGCGGGCGCAGGACGCCCCCTGGCCCCTTGCCGGCATTGTTGCAGAAATAAAGTATACTGCCCCGCGCGGCCTTTGCCGTGCCCCCTGCGGTTGCGCGATCATCCGCCTTCGTAGCGGACGCAGCGCCCGGCTCCTGTCGGGCTCTGGCAGGAGGGGACCGATGGGTGAGGTTCTGGCGGCGGTATGGCGGGCCCTGGGCGGCGACGGCCAGTTCGCGCCCCATGGCATGTGCCTGCTGTGGGACCCGGCGCTGGTGTGGACCATGCTGCTATCCGACGTGCTGATCGTCCTCAGCTATTACTCCATCCCGGCGGCGCTGTTCCTGTTCCTGCGGCGGCGGCCGGACCTGCGGTTCCGCGGCATCTTCTACCTGGCCGGCTTCTTCGTGCTGGCCTGCGGCACCACCCATCTCATCGCCATCCTCACCCTGTGGCAGCCGCTGTACTGGCTGGAGGCCATCGCCAAGCTGGTGACGGCGGCGGTGTCGGTGGCGACGGCGGTGGTGGCCTGGCCGCTGCTGCCCAAGGCCATCGCCCTGCCCACCCCCGAACGCCTGCACGAAACCCGCCGCGCCCTTCGCGAGGCGCAGGAAATGGCCAGCCGCGACCCGCTGACCGACCTGCCCAACCGCCGCGCCCTGCCGCAGCTGGCCGCCGCCCTGGCCAAGGCGGCGCCGAACCGTCCGGTGGCGGTGGCGATGGTGGACATCGACCTGTTCAAGTCGGTGAACGACACCTTCGGCCACGGCATGGGCGATGCCCTGCTGCACCATGTGGCCGACGTCATGCGCCGCTGCCTCGGCCCGTCCGACACGGCGGTCCGATTCGGCGGCGACGAGTTCGTCCTGGTGCTGCCCGATGCCGACGAGGACGCGGCGGCGGCCACGGTGGCCGCCGTGTGCCGGGGCATCGCCGTGTCGCCGATCTGGTACGAGGGGCAGACGGTGCGCCTGACCGCCAGCGCCGGCGTGGCGGCGGCGCGGGTGCGCGAGCTGGATATGGACGCCCTCATCCGCCGTGCCGACCGCGCCTGCTACCGCGCCAAGGCGGCCGGCCGCGACCGGGTGGCCCGCGACTCCGACATCGAAGCCGACGGCGCCGAGGCAACCGACACCGCCGCCCTGCCGGCCGGCACGACGGCAGCCTAGGCGGGGCGGGAACGGCCGGGGCCGGTCAGCGGGTGTAGATGGACTTGACCAGTTCGGTCAGGGTGACGCCGATGCGGTCGCCTTCGGTGATCACCACCTCGCCGCGGGCGACCAGGATCTCGTTGGCGTAGATCTCGACCGGCTGGTTGGTGCGCTGGTCCAGCTCCACCACGGCGCCACGGCCGAGCTTCAGCAGCTGGTTGACGCGCAGCGACGACTTGCCGAGGACCACCGAGATCTCGACGGGAACCTTGTAGATCGCGTCGAGAGCACCGCTCTCGCCGAGGGTCATGTCGTTGTCCATGGGCACGTCCGGGCGCGGGTTCGGGTGCAGACCAGGGCCCAATATGACCCCCGGCGCGGTTAAAGGGAAGTAAAGCCTGCGCCGGTTGTCCGCCGCCCCCTGCCCGCCTGCCTCAAAAGAAGGCGTGAGCCTCTGCGCCTTCGGGGCGTATCTTGCGGGGAGCGATCAACCACCGGGAGCCGCCGGCCATGAGCATCATCCAGGAATTTCGCGAGTTCGCCGTCAAGGGCAATGTGGTCGAGCTGGCGGTGGCGGTGGTCATCGGCACCGCCTTCGGCGCCATCACCAATTCCCTGGTGGCCGACATCATCATGCCGCCCATCGGGTTCCTGACCGGCGGCATCGACTTCTCCAACCTGTTCATCTCCCTCGACGGCCGCACGTACGCCTCGCTGGCGGAGGCGACGGCGGCCGGGGCGCCCACCATCAACTACGGCCTGTTCATCAACCGGATTCTCAACTTCCTCATCGTCGCCTGGGCGCTGTTCCTGCTGGTGCGCACCATGAACCGCTTGAAGCGGCAGAAGGAAGAGGTGCCGGCCGCCGCCCCCGAGCCGCCGCCCCGCCCCCATGCCGAGGTGCTGCTGGAAGAAATCCGTGACCTGCTGAAGGAGCGCCGCGGCCAGCCTTGAGCCATGGCCGCCGGCCTCCCAGGTGAGGAGCACCGCCGCACGTCCCATCCCCCGAGACAGACAGGAGGCTCCATGGCCGCCGCCACCCGCATCGAACGCGACAGCATGGGCGAACTGGAGGTGCCCGCCGACCGCTACTGGGGCGCCCAGACCCAGCGGTCGCTGCAGAACTTCCGCATCGGCACCGAGACCATGCCGGAACCGCTGATCCGCGCCTTCGGCCTGCAGAAGCAGGCGGCGGCCCGCGCCAACCACGCCCTCGGCACCCTGCCGGCCGAGCTGTTCCCCGCCATCGACCAGGCGGCGGCCGAGGTGGCGGCGGGCCGGTTGTCCGACCACTTCCCCCTGAAGGTGTGGCAGACCGGCTCCGGCACCCAGACCAACATGAACGTCAACGAGGTGATCGCCAACCGCGCCACCGAGATCCTGGGCGGCAGCCTGGGCGACAAGGCGCTGGTCCACCCCAACGACCACGTCAACCGCGGCCAGTCCACCAACGACAGCTTCCCCACCGCCATGCACATCGCCGCCGCGCAGGAGGTGACCGGCGCCCTCATCCCGGCGCTGGACCGGCTGCGCGAGGGGCTGGAGGGCCGCGCCATCGCCTTCGCCGACATCGTGAAGATCGGCCGCACCCACCTGCAGGACGCCACACCCCTGACCCTCGGGCAGGAATTCTCCGGCTACGTGCGGCAGGTGGAACTGGCAGTGGAGCGCCTGCGCGCCACCCTGCCGCGGGTGTTCCAGCTGGCCCAGGGCGGCACCGCCGTGGGCACCGGCCTCAACGCCGCCGAGGGCTTCCGCGACCGGTTCTGCGAGGAACTGCGCACCCTCACCCGCCTGCCGTTCGAGCCCGCCCCCAACACCTTTGAAGCCATGGCCGCCCACGACGCGCTGGTGGAACTGTCGGGCATGCTCAACACCATCGCCACCTCGCTCATGAAGATCGGCAACGACATCCGCCTGCTCGGCTCCGGCCCCCGCTGCGGCCTGGGCGAACTGATGCTGCCGGAGAACGAGCCGGGTTCGTCGATCATGCCCGGCAAGGTGAACCCGACCCAGACGGAGGCGCTGACCATGGCCTGCTGCCAGGTGATGGGCAACCACGTCGCCATCACCATGGCCGGCGCCCAGGGGCACATGGAGCTGAACGCCTTCAAGCCGGTGATCGCCTATGCCTGCCTGCAGAGCATCCGCCTGCTGGCCGACGCCGCCGCCAGCTTCACCGACAACTGCGTCACCGGCATTGAGGCCGACCGCGCCCGCATCGACGACCTTCTGCACCGCTCGCTGATGCTGGTGACGGCGCTGAACCCGCACATCGGCTACGACAAGGCGGCGGAAGTCGCCAAACGCGCCCACAAGACCGGCGGCACCCTGAAACAGGCAGCCGCCGACCTGGGGTACGTGACGCCGGAAGACTTCGACCGCCTGGTGCGCCCGGAGGACATGGTGGGCCGCCCCGGTCTCTAGGCCGCAGCCTCCTTAGGCGACCGGGTCTTGACCAAGAAGAACAGGACCTGGGTCACCATCCCGGGCAGGTTCAACCGCAAGCATCCTGTCGTGATTGCTGGAGCCATCTCTAATCCTCGGGTAAGCATGGTGTCTGTCCAGCCAAGCCCGCCCCATGGGCTACCCCCGCCGCGTTGCCGCCTGCCCCCTCCGGCGGGTCCGGCTGGCGGACAGGAGGGGTTGCGCAGCAACGGCGGCGGAGCCCACACTTGCCCACCGCCACCATCGGAAACCGCCATGCTCACCCTGTCCGGCCACACCTTCCATCCCACCATCCTGCGCGAGTACGACGTGCGCGGCATCGTCGGCGAGACGCTGTCGGCCGACGATGCCTATGCCCTCGGGCGGGCGCTCGGCACCATCGCGGTGGAGGATGGCGGCCGCACCGCCTGCGTCGGCCGCGACGGCCGGCTGTCGAGCCCGCAGCTGGAGGCGGCGCTGGTGCGCGGGCTGGCCGACTGCGGCCTGGACGTCACCCGCGTCGGCTGCGGCCCAAGCCCCATGCTCTATTTCGCCGCCGTCACCAGCGGCGCCGACGTGGCGGTGGCGGTGACCGGCTCGCACAATCCACCCGACCACAACGGCTTCAAGATGATGCGGCGGGGCAAGCCGTTCTTCGGCGCCGACATCCGCCGGCTGGGCGAGATCGCCGCCGCCGGGGCCTTCGCCGTCGGCTCCGGCACGGTCACCGACCGCCCGGCCCGCGCCGCCTACGTCGCCCGCATCCTGGCCGACTGGGACGGCGACAATGACCGCCCGCTGACGGTGGTGTGGGATGCCGGCAACGGCGCCGCCGGCGAGGTCATGGCCGACGTCGCCGCCGCCCTGCCCGGCCGTCACGTGCTGCTCAATGCCGCCATCGACGGCACCTTCCCCGCCCACCACCCCGACCCGACCGAGCCGGAGACGCTGGAGCAGCTGATCGCCGCGGTGGCGGCCGAAGGGGCCGACGTCGGCATCGCCTTCGACGGCGACGGCGACCGCATCGGCATCGTCGACGGCCGCGGCCGCATCCTGTGGGGCGACCAGATCCTGCAGATCCTGGCGGAAGACCTGCTGGCCCGCCACCCCAGCGCCATCGTCATCGCCGACGTCAAGGCCAGCCGCGCCCTGTTCGACGAGGTGGCGCGCCTGGGCGGCCGGCCGCTCATGGGCCGCACCGGCCACTCCCTCATCAAGACGCTGATGGCCGAGACCGGCGCCCCGCTGGCCGGCGAAATGAGCGGCCACATCTTCTTCGCCGACCGCTGGTACGGCTTCGACGACGCCCTGTATGCCGCCGTGCGCCTGCTGGGGGTGCTGAGCCGCCTGGACGGGTCGCTCGCCGACCGCTTCGACCGCATGCCGCGCATGGTCAACACCCCGGAACTGCGCTTCCCCTGCCCCGACGAGCGCAAGTTCGCCGTCATCGACGCGGTGAAGCGGCGGCTGGCGGCGGAAGGGGCGGCGGTCAACGACATCGACGGCGTGCGCGTCGACGCCCACGGCGGCTGGTGGCTGCTGCGCGCCTCCAACACCCAGGCGGTGCTGGTGGCGCGGGCGGAGGCGCCGGATCAGCCGACGCTCGACCGCCTGATGGCCACCCTGCGCGACCATCTGGCGGCGGCCGGCGTCAGCCTGCCGGGGTAAGATGCGAAGGCTTGCGATGCGGGCGCCGGAGTGCTTTTCTTGCGCGCCTGCAAGCCCCGAGGGA
>NZ_BAAAEP010000048.1:0-38683 GCF_039523075.1 Caenispirillum bisanense | reverse complement strand
CCCTGCCCGCCTGGGCCGACCGGCCGCGCGACGACCGCCGCTGCGCGGGTCCTCGGCGGTGAACTCGGGGCCGCTGCCGTCGGTGCGGCGGCCGGCGATAATGTGCATGCCGTGCATGGGGTCGTCTCCTGTCAGCAGCCGACGCAGCGCAGCGGATCGCCCGTCGCCACGCCGAGCAGGGCGGCAGCGGTCTGCGACACCTCCACCGTTTCCTGCGACACCCGGCGCAGCCGCACGCGGGCGGCGCGGAAGCGGGCGAGGTCGGGCACGCAGGCGAGGTGGTCGTGCAGGTCGTCGGCGGTATCGGGCACCACGGCGGCGACGGTGCGCTCGCGGCTGTCGCGGATGGTGGCGAGGTCGCGCGGGTGGGCCTCCAGCACCGGGCCGGCATCGAAGATGTCGACCGAATGGCTGGTGCGGAAGCCTTCCTTCACCAGCATGTGGAAGGCCGGGCGCGACGCCTCCTGCGGCAGGCCGATCACCTTGCGGGCGGCCTCCGGCAGCAGGTCGGCGTAGATGGGGAACTTGGGCATCAGGTCGGCGATGAAGCCGCCCTGGCCGGTGCCGGACAGATAGTCGGCGCGGTCGAAGCTCATCTGGAAGAAGTGATGGCCGACCGCCTGCCAGAACGGGCTGTTGCCGGTTTCGTCCAGCCAGCCGCGCAACTCGGCGATCACCATGTCGCCGAAGCGGGCCGGCGCGCTCGCCATCAGCAGGTAGCGGGCGCGGGCGAGCAGGCTGCCGTTGCCGTTCACCCGGCTGTCGGGCTCCAGGTAAAGGGTGCCGACTTCGGTGGCGCCGGTGTAGTCGTTGGCCAGCATCAGCACCGTGCTGTCGACGCGGATGCCGAGTTCGGTGCAGAAGTGGCTGTGGATGGAGCGGCGGAAGTTCCAGAACGGCGCCTCCCGCCCGACCCCGACATAGACGCCGGAGGTGCCGCAGACGCGGCCGGTATCGGCGTCCTCCAGCACCATCAGGAAGCTTTCCGTCTCCTGCCGGTCGGCGCTGTTGCGGCCGAAGGCGGCGGTGGAGCGGGCGATGCGGGCGCGCAGGGTGTCCGGGTTGGCGGGCAGGGTGGTCAGGCCCTTGCCGGCGCCTTCCGCCAGCGCCACCAGCGGATCAAGGTCGGCTTCGCGCACCGGGCGGACGAGGTGGGTCATCGCCCGTCCTCCCACGGCAGGCCCTCGGCGGCGGCGCGCATGAGCAGCAGGGCCGACAGGCGGGCCCGTTCGGTCAGGCTCGACACGGTCATGAACTCCCGGTCGGAATGGATGAGGCCGCCGCGCACGCCGAGGGTATCGACGTTGGGCAGGCCGGCGGCGGCCAGGTTGTTGCCGTCGCAGCAGCCGCCGGTCGGCACCCAGGCGATGGGTTGGCCGAGCACGCCCCCCGCCGCCTTCACCCAGTCGTAGAGGGCGGCGGTGCGGCCGGCGATCTCCTTGGGCGGACGGCTGAAGCCGCCGGCGAGCGTGACGGTGATGCCGTCCTCCGCCGTGGCATTGGCGTCGGCGATCAGGGCGCGCAGGCGGTCTTCCGCCCAGTGCTGGTCGGCGTGGCTTTCGGTGCGCACGTTGAAGCGGGCGATGGCGAGGTCGGGGACCACGTTGGTCGGCCCGCCGCCCTCCAGCTTCGCCACGTTCAGCGTGATGGTCGGCCGCTCGGCATTGAGGGCGTGCAGGGCGCCGACGACGCGGGCGAGCGCCACCACGGCGTTGCGGCCGTCGTGGAAGGCACGGCCGGCATGGGCCGCCTTGCCGCGCACGACGACCGAGAAGTTGCCGCTGCCCTTGCGGGCGCCGGCCAGCGTGCCGTCGGGCAGGGCGGGTTCGTAGAGCAGGGCGAAATGGGCGCGGCCGGCGGCCTCGACCAGCAGCGGGGCGGAGCCGAGGGAGCCGGTTTCCTCGTCGGGGTTGAGCAGCACCTCAATGCCGAGGTCGCGGCCCCACGGCGAGCGCAGGAAGGCCTCGACGGCGGCCAGGATGACGCAGATGCCGCCCTTGGCGTCGGCGACGCCGGGGCCGTGCAGGGTGTCGGCGTCGGTCAGGCGCGGGGTCTGGAACGGGCTGTCGGCGGGGAAGACGGTGTCGTAATGGATCACCATCAGCGCCCGGCGGTTGGCCTGCGGGTTGAACGCGAAGCGCAGCAGGCGGCCGTAGGGCACCGGGCGGGGGGCGCCGTCGGGGCCGATCTCCTCGCCGTCGGGCAGGGGCAGGGCCTCCGCCGTGGCCGGGCCGAGGGCGGTGAAAGCCTCAGTCAGCCGCTCGGCCATGCGGCCGAGTCCGTCGATGTTGCGGGTGCCCGAATTGATCGCGGACCACTGAATGAGGCGTGCGAGCATCGCCTCCTGCCGTCCGTCGAGCCAGTCGAGCCACCGGTTGTAGTCGGTTGTGGTGGTCGTCGTCATGGCGTGTGCCTCCATGAAGCACACTGCCATGACGACGGCCGGGAAGGCTCCTGAAGTTGAGAAGCCTGGCAGGATAATTCCCGGCGCGATCAGCCCTGCAGGGCGACCGCCTCGATCTCCACCAGCACGTCGCGCGGCAGGCGGGCCACCTGGACGGTGGAGCGCGCCGGCTTGTGGGCGCCGAAGGCGGCTTCATACAGGCTGTTGACGGTGGCGAAGTCGCCCAGGTCCTGCACGAAGACGGTGGTCTTCACCACCCGGTCGAGGCCGGAGCCGGCGGCTTCCAGCACCGCCTTCAGGTTGGCGAGCACCTGCCTGGTCTGCGCCTCGATGCCGCCTTCCACCAACTGGCCGGCGGCGGTCAGCGGGATCTGGCCGGAGGCGAAGACGAAGCCGTTGGCGGCGATGGCCTGGCTGTAGGGGCCGATGGCGGCGGGGGCCTGGTCGGTGGCGACGATCTTCAGGTCGGACACGGGCGGTTCCTCGCGGTTGGTTGACATACCGGATGCGGTTTTAGCACAGAATGGCGGCGATCAGGTCGCCTTGGCCGGGCGCAGGCTGCCGACGCCGGTGGCCGGGGTGGTGACGCGGCCGCCGAAGCGGGCGACGGTCAGCCCTTCCATGTCGATCTCCGGCTTGCGGCCGGCGATCAGGTCCGACAGCACGCGGGCGGAGCCGCAGGCCATGGTCCAGCCCAGCGTGCCGTGGCCGGTGGAGAGCATGAGGTTGCGGTAGCGGGTCGGGCCCATCACCGGCACGCTGTCGGGCGTCATCGGCCGCAGGCCGGTCCAGAATTCCGACTTGCGCACGTCGCCGCCGGTGGGGAACAGGTCGGAGACGACATGCTCCACCGTCTCCCGCCGGCGCTGGTCGAGGTCGAGGTTATAGCCGTTCAGCTCCGCCATGCCGGCCACGCGGATGCGGTCGCCCAGGCGGGTGATGGCCACCTTGTGGGCCTCGTCCATGACCGTCGAGACGGGGGCGCCGGCCTCGTTCTCCACCGGGATGGTGATGGAGTAGCCCTTGACCGGGTAGACCGGCACGTCGATGCCGATGGTCTTCAGCAGCAGCGGCGAATAGCTGCCCATGGCGCAGAGGTAGAGGTCGGCATCCACCGTGCCCTGGTCGGTGACGACGCCGGTCACCCGGTCGCCCTCGGTGGCGACGGCCTTGATGCTGACGCCGTGGCGGAAGGTGGCGCCCAGGTCGGCGGCCAGCTTCGCGAGGCCCTGGGTGAACTTGAAGCAGTCGCCGGTTTCGTCGCCCGGCAGGTGAAGGCCGCCGACGATCTTGCCCTTCACCTGGGCCAGCGCCGGCTCGTGGCGGGCGCAGCCGTCGACGTCCAGCACCTCGTAGGGCACGTTGTAGCTGTCGAGCACGGCCAGATCCTTGGCGATGCCGTCCAGCGCCGCCTGGGTGCGGAAGACCTCCAGGGTGCCGCGGGTGCGCTCGTCATAGGCGATGCCGGTCTCGGCCCGCAGCCACTTCAGCACGTCGCGGGAATACTCCGCCACCCGCACCATGCGGCCCTTGTTGATGCCGTAGCGGGCCGCGGTGCAGTTGCGCAGCATCATGCCCATCCACCGCCACATGGTCGGGTCCAGGCGGGCGTGCAGCACCAGCGGCGCGTGGCGCATGAACAGCCACTTCAGTGCCTTCAGCGGAATGCCCGGCGCCGCCCAAGGGGTGGCGTAGCCCGGCGAGATTTCCCCGGCATTGGCGAAGCTGGTTTCCATCGCCGGCTCCGGCTGGCGGTCCAGCACCGTGACCTCGTGGCCGTCGCGGGCCAGGAACCACGCCGTGGTGACGCCGATGACGCCGCTGCCGAGAATGACGATCTTCATGATGCGGTATCCCTGTTCTTGCTTGGTTATCGCGTGCCGCCGACGTAGCGGCGCAGGTAGCGGGGGCCGAGGCTGGTGAGGATCTCGTAGCCGATGGTGCCGGCCTCGGCGGCCACGGCGTCGACGGTGCGGCGGTGGTCAATCAGGTCGACCAGGGTGCCGGCGGCGATGCGGTCGGCGGGCAGGTCGGTGGCATCCAGGGTGATCATGTCCATGGACACCCGGCCGAGCAGCGGCAGCCGCGCCTCGCCCAGCCACGCGCAGGCCCGGCCCGACAGCGACCGCAGGAAGCCGTCGGCATAGCCGACCGAGACGGTGGCGACGCGGGTGGGGCGGCAGGTGACATGGGTGCAGCCGTAGCCGACGGCGGCGCCGGCCGGCACCTCGCGCAGCTGCATCACCTTGCCCTGCAGGCGCACCACCGGTCGCATGGGGTTGGCGTGGCCGGGGGTGGGGTTGACGCCGTAGAGCGCCGCCCCCGGCCGCAGCAGGTCGAAGTGATAGCTGCCGCCCAGGAACACGCCGGACGAATTGGCGAAGCTGGCCGGCGCGGTCACCGGCAGCTGCGCCCGCAAGGTACGGAAGGCGGCCAGCTGCTGGCCGTTCATGGGGCTTTCCGGCTCGTCGGCGCAGGCGAGGTGGCTCATCACCAGCCAGGTGTCGATGCCGGCCAGACGGTCGGGGTCGTCGGCCAGGGCCTGCACCTCGGCCGGGCTCATGCCGCCGCGCGACATGCCGCTGTCCACCTGCAGGGCGGCGGGCAGGCGACGGTCCAGGCGGGCGGCCAGCGCGCTCCAGGCGGCGACCTGCTCCAGGCTGTTGAGCACCGGCACCAGGCCGGCCGCCGCCGCCTCCGCCTCAGAGCCGGGCGGGCAGCCGTGCAGGATGTAGAGGGTGGTGTCGGCCGGCAGGTGCGGCGCCAGCGCCAGCCCTTCGGCCACATGGGCGACGAAGAACACGCGGCAGCCGGCGGCGGCCAGCGTCGGGCCCACCACGGCGGCACCCAGGCCGTAGCCGTCGGCCTTCAGCACCGCGGCGCAGTCGGCACGGCCGCCGGCCTGGGCCTTGAGCGTGCGCCAGTTGGCGACCAGGGCGTCGAGGTCGACGGTCAGCACCGCGCCGGCGCGCGCCAGGGCGGCATCGGCGGTCTGCGGAGCGGCGGCGGGTTCAGGCGGGCGGGCCTGGAAGGTCATGACGCGGTCCCCGGTGGTCGGTTCTGCGTCTTCCCATGGCAAGAGCCGGGCCAACCCGTTGAAACCGCAGCACTCCGCCGCTGCGGCGACGGCGCGGATGGTGGGTCTGTACACGAATGTTTACGGCTGTCGACGGTCGCCCTGCCCAAACCGGCGGCACGCCTAGCTCGCGGGCAGGTGTAAACGAAATGCTACAGTGTATGAAAATGTTTACGGCTTGCCGGGGATGCCATGCCGCCGCAGCTTGTTGGCGATCATGGTGTGGGAGGTGGCGAGCCGCGCCGCCAGCTTGCGGCTGGAGGGGAACAGGGGGTAGAGGCGGCCCAGCAGCTCGCGCTCGAAGGCGGCCTGGGCGTCGTCCCAGGTGGCGGGCCAGATGGCGGTGACGGGGGCGCCGTGGCCGGGCAGCGGCGTGCCGGGATCGGCCCCCTGACCGCCGGCCAGTTCGTCGGCCAGTTCCAGGTCGACCGGCTCCAGCACGCTCTTTTCCGTCATGGTGACGGCGCGGAACACCACGTTCTGCAACTGCCGCACGTTGCCCGGCCACGGGCTCGCCAGTAGCCCCGCGCGGGCGGCGGGGGAGAGGGCGGGGCAGGGGCGGCCGGAACGGTTGGCCGCTTCCTCCATGAAATGGCGGGCGAGGGTGAGGATGTCGTCGCCGCGCTTGCGCAGCGGCGGCACCTCCAGCCGCAGCACGTTGAGGCGGTAGTAGAGGTCTTCGCGGAAGCTGCCGTCGCGCACCATGGCGGCGAGGTCGCGGTGGGTGGCGCCGATGATGCGAACATCCACCCGCAGCTCGCGGTCACCGCCCACCCGGCGGAAGCTGCCGTCGTTGAGGAAGCGCAGCAGCTTGACCTGAAGGTAGGGCGACATCTCGCCGATCTCGTCCAGGAACACGGTGCCGCCGCCGGCCAGTTCCAGCAGCCCCGGCTTGCCACCCTTCTGGGCGCCGGAAAAGGCGCCGGGGGCATAGCCGAACAGTTCGCTCTCGGCCAGGCTTTCGGGCACGGCGGCGCAGTTCAGGGCCAGGAACGGCGCTTCCTTGCGCGGGCTGGCGGCGTGGCAGGCGTGCGCCACCAGTTCCTTGCCGGTGCCGGTCTCGCCGAGGATGAGCAGTGGTGCATCCAGCACCGCCACCCGCACCGCCTGCTTGCGCAGGGCGGCGATGGCCGGCGAGGCGCCGAGGATGGAATCGAAGCTGCCGGCCCGGAAGTGCTGCAACACCTGCATCTGCTCGCCGACACGGTGGGGCGATTGCAGGGTGGCGACGCCGCCGGCCGGCTCGCCGCCCTCGGCAAGGGCGGGGGTGCAGGACAGCAGGTAGGGCTCGCCGCGCACGGAAACCTCGCGCGGCGGCAGGCGGAAGCCGGCTTCGATCAGGCGCGGCGCGATGTCGTCGTCGTCGGCAAGATAGATGTCGAGCGCCAGCCCCTCCAGCCCCGCCTCGTTGGTGCCGGCGGCGGCCGCGGCGGCGGCGTTGCCGACCACGATGGTGCCTTCGGTGTCGAGCAGCAGGACCGGGTCGGGCATGGCCGACAGCAGCGCCTCCAGGTGCAGGCGGCGCCGCATGCCGGGCAACTGGTCGGTAGTGCGGACGCTGGCGACGCCGGGAACGGTCAGGAACTCGTCGCGCAGGGCGTGGAAGGCGTCGGTCGGCAGGGCGGGGGCGTCGATGTAGACGAAGGGAACGTCCACCTCCACCGCCACCACGTTGATGCCCTTGCGCGCCAGCACGCCGAGGATCTCCTGGGCGATGCCCACGCGATCGTCGAAGCGTACCGTGATCCGCATTGCCGTCCTGACCCCGTTCCGTGCGTGCGTGCGTCGTCGGCCGGCAGCCTAGCACGCCCGCCCGGCGGGCCGCCATGGCCGGAGCGGGGGAGGGGCTCCGGCCATGACAGGCAAGCAGCGGCGGTGGCGGCTCAGGCCACCGACAGGCGGACGTCGACGTTGCCGCGGGTGGCGTGGCTGTAGGGGCAGACCACATGGGCCTTGTTCACCAGGTCTTCGGCCTGGGCGCGGTCGATGCCCGGCAGGCTGACGCTCAGGTCGACGTCGATGCCGAAGCCCTGGCCGTCGTCGCGCGGGCCGATGCCGACGGTGGCGGTGACGCGGGCGTCGTCCGGGATCTTCACCTTTTCCTTGCCGCCGACGAACTTCAGCGCGCCCAGGAAGCAGGCGGAATAGCCGGCCGCGAACAGCTGTTCCGGGTTGGTGCCGGTGCCGCCGCCGCCGCCCAGTTCCTTCGGCGTCGACAGCGTCACCGACAGGCGGCCGTCGTCGCTGGCGGCCTGGCCTTCACGGCCGCCGGTGGCGGAAGCGGTGGTGCGGTACTTGATGTCCATGACGGAACTCCTGTTGCGAGAGACGGGGAGGGAACGGCTGACCGCCGTCCATGGGAAGAAAGATTGCGCACAATTTAGTATCGCGCAACCGCAAGCGGCGCATGGCTGCCTTGCGCCGGGCGGGCGGGCAATTCAATTGCGCGCGACCTATCTCGCCGTTAGGCTCTTTCGCCCTCCAGCCCAGGATGCCGCCATGGCCGTGCCGCTTCCCGTCGACCGCCAGCTGTGCTTCGCCGTCTATTCGGCGGCGCACGCCCTCAACCGCGTCTACAAGCCGCTGCTCGATCCGCTGGGGCTGACCTATCCGCAGTATCTGGTGCTGCTGACCCTGTGGGGGCAGGACGACGTGACGGTGAAGCACCTGGGGGCGCAATTGTTCCTGGATTCCGGCACCCTGACGCCGCTGCTCAAGCGCATGGAGGCGGCGGGGCTGGTGGAGCGCAAGCGCGATCCCCGCGACGAGCGGCAGGTGCGCATCCGCCTCACCGATGCCGGCCGCGCCCTGCAGGCGCAGGCGGGGGAGGTGCAGGCGTCGCTGATGTGCGCCACCGGGCGCGAGGCGGCGGAGCTGGAGCGGCTGCGCGACGACCTTGCTGCCCTGCGCGACACCCTGCTCGGGCTGGAGACGGCGGTGGCGGCCTCCGCCCCGCCGGACGGCGACGACGGATGACAGCCGCCGCCCGGCGCGCTATGTCTGCCGCCTCCGCCGTTCCCTGCCGCTGCCGCTGATCGTGCCGCCATGACCCCCGAAGACATCGTCGCCCGCGTGCTGTTCAAGGACAGCCTGATGCTCATCCTCAACAAGCCGGCGGGGGTGCCGGTGCACGCCGGGCCGGGTGGCGGCGACAACATGGAGATGTACTTCGACGCCCTGCGCTTCGGCCTGCCGCGCCTGCCCAACCTGGCGCATCGGCTCGACCGTGATACCTCCGGCTGCCTGATCCTTGGCCGCCATTCCAAGGCGCTGCGCAAGCTCGGCAAGCTGTTCCAGCAGGGGCGGGTGGGCAAGACCTACTGGGCGGTGGTGGAGGGCGGCCCGGAGGGCGATGCCGGCACGGTGACCGCGCCGCTGCGCAAGCTCACCCCCAAGCGCGGCTGGAAGATGGTGGTGGACGCCGCCGAGGGGCAGGAGGCGGTGACCGACTGGCGCGTCCTCGGCCGCTCCGCCGACGGCCGGCGGACGTGGCTGGAATGCCGGCCGCGCACCGGGCGGACGCACCAGATCCGCGTCCACTGCGCCCACCTCGGCTGCCCCATCGTCGGCGACCCGGTCTATGGCGCCGCCGAGGCCCCGGCCGATGCCCTGCACCTGCACGCCCGCGCGGTGACGGTGCCGCTCTACCCGACGCGCGACCCCATCACCTGCGAGGCGCCGGTGCCGGCGCACATGCGCGCGGCCCTGGCGGCCTGCGGCTTCACTGGCGTGTAAGCACCTGCACCGACTGGAAGCCCTCGAACTGCGGCGGCCCGAGGTAGATCTCGCGGCTGCTGCCGGCGCCGGCGTGCGCCTTGCGGAAGGCGTCGGAGGTGGTCCAGGCCTGGAAATGCGCCTCGGTCTCCCACACCGTGTGGCTGGCGTAGAGGGTGTGGTCCTCCGCCTCCGGGCCCTTCAGCAGGGCGAACTCGACGAAGCCCTCCATCTCGTTCAGGTGGCTGTCGCGCTCGCGCCAGATGCGCTCGAAGTCGGCCTCGTTGCCCTTGCGGATGCGGAAGCGGTTCATGGCGATGAACATCGGGTTGGTTCCTGCTGTTATTGCGAATGAATCGCATCATGCCAGGGTCGAGGGTTCGATGCAAATGGCGGCGCCCGCACCCGCACCCCGGCTCGTGCGTAAGTCTCGGCATGGACCCAGTGACCGGGAGAGCGCGCGTGATCGCCCACCAGATCGCCCACCAGATCGTCCCCGGGCCGCCGACGCGCGGCGGTCCGCTGCGGATGCCGCCGCACCGCCACACCGCCGAGGGCCGCGACCGCCGCGTCGGCGTCGAGGTTGAATTCGCCGGCCTTGATGCCCGCAGCGCCGCCGTGCTGGTCCAGGGCCTGTTCGGCGGCCGGGTGCGGGAATGCGATCCCTATCGCTTCGCGGTGGAGGATACCAGCTTCGGCACCTTCCTGTGCGAACTGGACAGCCAGTACGCTCACCCGACCGACAAGAGCATCCCCAAGTCCGGCAAGGCGGCCGAACTGATCGAGCGCCTGCGCGACCGCTTCGCCTCCACCTTCGGCGAGGTTTCCAGCCACTGGCTGCCGGTGGAGATCGTGTCGCCGCCGGTACCGCTCGGCCGCCTGCATGAACTGGAACTGGTGCTGGAAAGCCTGCGCGACCGCGGCGCCGAGGATACCGGCGCCAGCGTCTTCTACGCCTTCGCCCTGCAGTTCAACCCGGAGGCGGCACGGCTGGAGGTGGATCATATCCTGGCAGTCATGCGCGCCTACGTGCTGCTGGAGGACTGGCTGAAGAGCCGCATCGGCCCCGACCAGACCCGCCGGCTGCTGCTGTTCGCCACCGATTTCCCCGGCGAGTGGGGGCGGTACGTGCTGCGGCCGGAGTATGCGCCCGACCTGGGGCAGTTCATCGACGACTACGCCCGCTTCAACCCCACCCGCAACCGCGGCCTCGACCTCTATCCGCTGCTCTGCCACCTGGACGAGGCACGGGTGCGGCAGCTGGCGCCGGACCCGCTCATCAAGGCGCGGCCCACCTTCCACTACCGCCTGCCCGACGCCCGCCTGTCCGACCCCGGCTGGTCGCTGGCGGCGGAGTGGAACGACTGGGTGGAGGTGGAACGGCTGGCCGACGATCCACCCCGCCTGGCCGCCATGGCCGATGCCTGGATGCGCCATCGCGGCCGGTCCGAGTTCGGCTCCCGCGCCCGCTGGGCGGCGGAGGCGGCGCTATGGGTGCCGGCATGAGCGGCGGCGGGCGGCGCCGGCCGATCATCGGCGTCACCGCCAGCAAGCGCGGCGGCCGGGCCATGTGGCTGGCCAACCGCATCGCCATTGGCATTGCCGGCGGCAAGGCGCGGCGCATCACCGCCGACGACGGGCCGGAGGCGCTGCGGCAGGTGGATGGCCTGCTGCTGGGCGGCGGCGACGACATCGGGGCGGAAATCTACGGCGGCGAACTGACGCTCGACGTCCGCATCGACCCGGAGCGCGACCACCTGGAGCAGCAGGCGCTGGATGAAGCCTTCCGCCGCCGCCTGCCGGTGCTGGGGGTGTGTCGCGGCTCGCAGATGATCAACGTCCACTGCGGCGGCACCCTGCACCAGGAAATCCGCAAGGTCTACCACGAGGCCCCGTACATGCGGACCATCCTGCCCAAGAAGTGGGTGGAGGTGGAAATCGGCTCCCGCCTCGCGCGGCTTCTGGGGCGGCGGCGGCTGCGGGTCAACAGCCTGCACCACCAGTCGGTGGACCGGCCGGGGCAGGGGCTGACGGTGGTGGCGCGCGACGACCACGGCATCGTCCAGGGCATCGAGCGCGAGGCCGACCCGCTGCTGGTCGGCGTGCAGTGGCACCCGGAGTTCCTGTTCTACGCCCAGAGCCAGTCCGGCCTGCTGCGCGCGCTGGTGGGGCAGGCCGGCGGCAGCTGAGGCGCCGGCTGCCTGCTCCGCCCTCTACTCCGCCGCCTGGGGATGGGCCGGCGGGGCGGTGCCGGCGGCCGGCGGGGTGGCCGGACCCTGGCGTTCCTCGCCGCCTTCGGCCTCGTACTTGTCGACCCAGACGCTGTGGTGGTCGCGGGCCCAGTTGACGTCCACCCAGCCCGAGCGCATGGCATTGGCCGCATGCTCCATGCCGACCGAGCCGATGTAGATGTGGGCGAGCATCAGCGCGAACATGCCGATGCCGAGGCCGGCATGGATGATCTGGGCGAACTGCATCAGCTCGATCTCGTCGACGAACCAGAACGGCATCAGCAGGGTCAGGCCGGTGACCGACAGCGCCCCGCCGAGCAGGATCACCATCCAGAACACCGTCTTCTGGCCGAAGTTGAACTTGTCGGCCGGCGGGTGGCTGTGGGCGGCGAACAGGCCGCCGCCCTTGAGGATCCAGTTGAGGTCGTAGCGGTCCCACAGGTTATGGCGCACCCACATCACGAAGATGTAGGCCAGCCCCGCCATGAACACGAAGCCGCCGAAGTTGTGCATGTACTTGCCGATCTCGGCCGTCACCGCGAAGGCATCGGGGCCGAGCACCGGCAGCAGCAGCGGCCGCCCGAACAGCAGCCACAGGCCGGTCAGCGCCAGCACCAGGAAGGAGCCGGCGGTCAGCCAGTGGCCGATGATCTCGTGCGGCTTGAAGCGCTGGATCAGCCGGCCGGACAGCCCGCCTTCCACCTTGATGCGCCCCTTGACGGCAAAGAAACCCGACAGGGCGATGAGCATGCCGGCGATGGCATAGGCGCCGTAGCGGCGCAGCTCGTCGTTCCGCCACGCCAGCCACTCCATGCCCTGGGTCTGGATCAGGCGGCCGGCCTTCTTGTCGGGGATGTTGACGAAGCCGCGGGTGCCGTCGTTGATGGCCTGCCACTGGTCGGCCACCGGCGGGTACTGCATGGCCTGCGGCAGCGCCGGGTCGAGCGGACGGGCGGCCTCGCCGGAGGCGGCGGCGCCGGCCGGCGGGCGCACGTCCTGCGCCGCGGCGGGCCCGCTCAGCCACAGGCCGAGCAGGGCGACGACCGCGACGGCGGCGGCGAGCAGGGAGGCGGCGGGGTTACGCATGGGGGCAAATCCTCGCTGCGACCACCGCCGCCGGTGCCGGATCGGGCCGGGACCGGCGGCGGGGCCGGGGCGTACTGGAACGCGATACGTCAGGCCTTGCGGCCGAGGCCCTGGCTGAGGCCGTAGGCACCGCTGTCGAAGCCGCGCTCGACCACGCGCTGGCGGTAGATGGCCGAAACCTCGTCGGCGTCGCCGGCCAGCAGCGCCTTGGTGGAGCACATCTCGGCGCACAGCGGCAGCTTGCCTTCGGCCAGGCGGTTGCGGCCGTACTTCTGCACTTCCGCCGCCGAGAAGGTCTCTTCCGGGCCGCCGTTGCAGAAGGTGCACTTGTCCATCTTGCCGCGCGAGCCGAAGTTGCCCGACTGCGGGTACTGCGGCGCGCCGAACGGGCAGGCATAGAAGCAGTAGCCGCAGCCGATGCAGCCGTCCTTGTTGTGCAGCACGACGCCGTCATCGGTGTGGTAGATGACGTTGGTGGGGCAGACGTTGACGCAGGGCGCGTCGGAACAGTGCATGCAGGCCACCGACAGCGACTTCTCGCCCGGCTGGCCGTCGTTCAGGGTGACGACGCGGCGGCGGTTGATGCCCCACGGCACCTCGTTCTCGTTCTTGCAGGCGGTGACGCAGGCGTTGCACTCGATGCAGCGGTCGCCGTCGCACAGGAATACCATCTTGCCCATGACTTGGGTCTCCTTGTTCGGGCGTTACGCCGCTTCGATCCGACACAGGGTGGCCTTGGTCTCCTGCATCTGGGTGACCGAGTCATAGCCGTAGGTCTGGGCCGTGTTGCAGGACTCGCCGAGCACGTAGGGATCGGCGCCTTCCGGGTACTTGCCGCGCAGGGACTCGCCCTGGTACACGCCGCCGAAGTGGAACGGCATGAACACCACGCCGCGGCCGACGCGCTCCGTCACCAGCGCCTTCACCAGCACCTTGCCGCCGGCCGGGCCGTGGACCCACACCTTGCCGCCGTTGCGCACGCCGGCATTGTTGGCGTCGAACGGGTTGATTTCGGCGAACATGTCCTGCTGCAGCTCGGCCAGCCAGGGGTTGGAGCGGGTTTCCTCGCCGCCGCCCTCGTACTCGACCAGACGGCCGGAGGTCAGCACCAGCGGGAAGTCCTTGGAGAAGTCGTTCTTCTGGATCGACTCGTACATGGTCGGCACGCGCCAGAAGGTCTTGTCCTGGTAGGTCGGGTAATCGGCCACCAGATCGCGGCGCGGGGTATAGAGCGGCTCGCGGTGCAGCGGCACCGGGTCGGGGAAGTTCGGCACCACGCAGCGGGCCTTGGCGTTGCCGTGCGGGGCGCAGCCGTGCAGCACCGCCACGCGCTGGATGCCGCCCGACAGGTCGGTCTTCCAGTTGACGGCATCGCCGCCCAGCTCGTCGATGACCGCCCGTTCCTCGGCCGTCAGGTCGGCGTCCCAGCCCAGCTTCTTCAGCATCGCCATGCTGACTTCGGGGTAGCCGTCCTCGATCTCGGACCCCACCGGCCAGCTGTCCTCGGCCAGGATGTTCATGCCGTTCAGCTCGACACCGAAGCGGGCGCGGAAGCCTGATCCGCCCTGCGCCACCGGCAGCGACGGGTCATAGAGGTTGGCGGTGCCCGGGTGGCGCATTTCCGGCGTGCCCCAGCACGGCCACGGCAGGCCGTAGAACTCGCCGTCCAGCGGCCCGCCGACGGCGCGCAGCGTGGTCTTGTCGAAGGTGTGCTGGTACTTCATGTGGTCCTTCAGGCGTTCCGGCGACTGGCCGGTGTAGCCGCAGGCCCACATGCCCTTGTTGAACTCGCGGGTGATGTCCTCGATCAGCGGCTCCTCGCCGTTGACCTTGACGTTGACCACCATCTCGTCCGCGAAGCCGAACTTCCTGGCGAACTTGTACATGATGATGTGGTCGGGCAGGCTTTCGAACATCGGCGCCATCACCTGCTCGCGCCACTGGACGGAGCGGTTGGACGCGGTGGCCGAGCCGTAGGTCTCGAACTGGGTGGAGGCCGGCAGCAGGTAGACGCCGTCGGTGCGGTCGTGCAGCACGGCGGTGACGGTGGGGAAGGGGTCGACCACCACCAGGGTGTCGAGCTTCGCCATCGCCTTCTTCATTTCCGGCAGGCGGGTCTGGCTGTTGGGCGCGTGGCCCCAGAACACCATGCCCTTCACCGTGTCGGGCTGTTCCAGGTTCTCCTTGTCCTCCAGCACGCCGTCGATCCAGCGGGAGACGGGGATGCCGGTGGCTTCCATCATCTTCTGGTCGGCGAAGCGGCCCTTCAGCCACTCGTAGTCGACGCCCCAGACGCGGGCCCAGTGCTTCCATGCGCCTTCGGCAAGGCCGTAGTAGCCGGGCAGGGAGTCGGCGACGACGCCGAAGTCGGTGGCGCCCTGCACGTTGTCGTGGCCGCGGAAGATGTTGGTGCCGCCGCCGGCAACGCCGATGTTGCCGAGCGCCAGCTGCAGGATGCAGTAGGCGCGGGTGTTGTTGTTGCCGTTGGAATGCTGGGTGCCGCCCATGCACCAGATCAGGGTGCCGGGCTTGTGCGACGCCATCATCTGGGCGACGCGGCGCAGCTGGGCGCCGGGCACGCCGGTGACGCGCTCCACCTCTTCCGGCGTCCACTTGGCGACTTCGGCGCGGATCTCGTCGAAGCCGTAGACGCGGCGGCGCAGGTAGTCCTTGTCCTCCCAGCCGTTCTCCAGGATGTGCCAGAGGATGCCCCACACCATGGCGACGTCGGTGCCAGGGCGGAAGCGGACGTATTCATCGGCGCGCGCCGCCGTGCGGGTGAAGCGCGGGTCACAGACGATGAACTTGGCGTTGTTCTTTTCCTTCGCCCGCAGCATGTGCTGCATGGCCACCGGATGCGCCTCGGCCGGATTGCCGCCGATGAGGAACATCAGCTTGGAATTGTGGATGTCGTTGTAGGAGTTGGTCATGGCGCCGTAGCCCCACACGTTCGCGACGCCCGCGACCGTGGTGGAGTGACAGATGCGCGCCTGATGGTCGACGTTGTTGGTGCCCCACAGGGCCGCGAACTTGCGGAACAGATAGGCCTGTTCGTTGGAGAACTTGGCCGAGCCGAGCCAGTAGACGGAATCCGGGCCGCTGGTCTCGCGGATCTTCAGCAGGCGGTCGCCCACTTCGGTGATCGCCTGGTCCCAGGTGATCTTCTTCCACTTGCCGCCTTCCAGCTTCATCGGGTGCTTGAGGCGGCGCTCGCCGTGGGCATGTTCCCGCACCGCCGCGCCCTTGGCGCAATGGGCGCCCAGGTTGAAGGGGCTGTCGTTGCCCGGCTCCTGGCCGATCCAGACGCCGTTGGAGACTTCCGCCTCCACCGTGCAGCCGACCGAGCAGTGGGTGCAGATGGTGCGCTTGCGCTCCACCGTGCCGGTCGCCAGGGCCGTGGAGGCGGCCTGGGCCGGGCGCACGGCGCCGGCCGGCAGCACGGCGGCCAGGGCGGCACCGCCGGCGGCAAGGCCGGAGCGGCGCAGGAAGGTGCGGCGGTCGATGGTGCCGCCGACGGCGGTCGCCAGGGTCGACAGCATGTGCTGGGCGGCGGGGGCGCCGGGGCGCTTCTTGATCAGCATGGTACCTGTTCCTCCCTCGGATGCCGCTCAGAAGCGCGCCAGATCGTAGTAGCGGCGCACGTGGTCGGTCTTGCGATAGCCGGCGTCGGTCTTGCCGGTGGGGTCGGTGGTGGCGGTCACCGCTTCCGCCGAGGCGCTGCCGGCCGCGACGGCGGCAGCGGCGCCGGCGGCACCGGCCCCCAGCACGGCACTGCGCAGGAAGGCGCGGCGGTCGACGGTTTGCGGCGGGGCCTTGGTGTCGCTCATGTCTCTGTCCTTTCGGCGGCGGCGCGGGCGGCGGCGGTTTAAGGCGGTGCGGATGATGATCGGGGGCGGCAGTGGCGGCGGGTGGAGCGGGCGGCGGGCGGATCAGCCCTCGCCCTTCTCCCCCAGCATGGCGAGGCTGTCGCGCTCGATGCCGACGAACAGCCGGCCGATGGTGCCGAGCGGCCGGTAGAACCGGGCCGACGGCGCCTGCTCGATGTCGCGGAACAGGGCCTCGGCCCACGGCTCGATGTGCTTGTCGAAGAAGGCCTTCTGGGCCTCCAGCCGGCCGTCGGCAAGGCGGCCGAGGACGATGCCGTACATCACTTCGAACAGGATGCCGACGTGATCCTCGGGCTCCGGCCGGTCGGCGCTGCGCTCCACCCCAAGCTCGGCGAGCGTCTGGCGCACCTCGGCCAGCGGCTTTTCGTTCAGGAAGCCGGTGAGGTAGTAGGAGGCGAAGGGAACCACCTCGCCGCGGCTGATGCCGATGAACAGGGCGGTATGCTCGTCCTCCGCCTCGGCGGCGGAAGTGGCGGCGGCGGCCCGGCCGAGGGCGGCGAGCGCCTGCCCCATGTCGGTGTCGTCACCGGCGAGGGCGGAGAGGTCGCGCAGGTTCCCGGCCGAGGGCGGCGCCAGGGTGAGGCGCGACAGCAGGGCGTAGAAGTGGGCGCGCAGGGCGTCCTCTTCGCCGACAGTCGACACGCCTTCCACTGCGGACATTGCCGCATCCTCCCCTTTCGCTCGGGCAGCCGCCGGGACGGGCTGCCAAAATCCTGGAAAGGCCGAGAATACCGGGTTTCCCCAACGGAAGTCCAGTCAAACGAGCGACCGAGGTAGGCGACAACTCAGTCGGAGGGTCGGGTATCCGGCGAATGCGGACCGATTTCGTCCTTTTTATCTTCAGGCTCTGTTGCAGCAGTATTGGCCGCCGCCGGAGATTCTCCTGGCGGTTGTTCTATCTCTGAAGTCTTATGTTGCGATGCCGCAGGATCGTGCTGCGCCGCAACTTCGGCGGCGGCTGCCGGTTCCTGCTCGTCGCGGGCGGCATAGCCCTTGAGGGCGTCATAGGCGGTGCGGACCGCCGCCCCCACCCGGCTGGGGGCGGCGTAGTTCTCCTCGTAATCGTTCAGGCCGTCAAGGTTTGCGAGCAGCGGGTCGGACCGCCACAGCCGCCGCAGCGCCTGCCGCCGCAGCTCCGCCGGCACTTCCTTGCGCAGGAAGGGGGTGAAATCGCTGTCGCGGGTCAGGCTGTCCACCGGCGGCAGGTCGGGGGCCGGCGGCTCGGCGGGCGTTTCCGCTTCCGTCCCGGCCCCGGTCTCCGGTGCGGGCTCCGCGTCCGCCTCGGGTGGCGGCTCAGGCTCCGGCGCCGGCTCGCGCTCCTGGCTCCGCGCGTCCTGCTTCAGCCGCGACCAGCGGGCGAGGAAGCCGCCGGCTTCGGTGTCGGGCGGCGCATCGGGGCGGCGGCTCATCGCTCGTCCCCCGGCCGGCGGGCCCGGTCCACCGGCGGCAGGCGGCGGAAGCTGTCGTCCTCGCGGCTGCTCTTGGCCTTCTGCTTGCGCTTGATGAAGGGGGTGTCGACGTGGTGACGGGCGCAGAAGGCGCCGATCCAGTAGGCCATTTCCTCGGTCATCGGCAGGGTTTCGACCACCGTGTCGTCGCCCTGCATGTAGGCTTCCGCCTCGTAGGGGCAGGCGGTGACCAGGAACGGCGCCAGCGGGATCGCCGCCCCCGCCGCCGGCCGCAGGATGACGTAGAGCCGCGGCTCCGGCGTCGACAGGTTGCGGCGGTAGCCTTCGGTCTCGCGGCGGAACAGGTCCAGCGTCTGCGGCCCGCACACCCAGCGGTCGGTCTCGGCCGGGCGGATGCCGGGCGCCTCGCCGGCATCGGCGGGCACCACCGCCACCGGCACGAAGCGGTCACTGCCCCAGGGGTGGCTGCTCGACCGCCGCTCGATCACCACCGCCAGGGTGCGGTGGGAGGGGACGTCGGGGGCGGCGGCGCGGTCCTCGGCCTCGGCCAGCATCCGGCGGGCGGCGTCGAGGTCTTCCGGCCGGTTGACGTTGTAGAAGGGGTCGAGCGGCGCCGCCGGCCATTCCACCGCCGTGGTGCGGTAGCGGGCGGTCCAGGCGTCGATCTTGCGCATGTCCTCCCCCACCAGGGCCCGCCGCAGGTCGGCGGCCAGCCGCACCGGCCACAGGGCGACCACCGGATGGGTCCAGCCGCCGGAAGCGGCGCAGGCGATGTCCGCCCCCGCCTCCACCGCCTGCCACAGTCGCGCCGCCAGGTCGAGCGGCACGAAGGGCGCATCGGCGGCGGTGGTGAGCACATGGGTGACGTCGGGGTGATCGGCGGCGGCCCATTCCAGCGCCGTCAGCACCCCCGCCAGCGGCCCGGCGAAGCCCTCCACCACGTCGGTCAGCACCGGCAGGCCGAAGGGAGCGAAGCGGGCGGTGTCGCCATTGGCATTGAGCGCCATGGCCCCCACCTGCGGCGCGATGCGGTCGATGACGTGGGCCAGCATGGGGCGGCCGTCGAGGTCGAGCAGCGTCTTGTCGCCGCCGCCCATGCGGCGCGACAGGCCGCCGGCCAGGATCACCCCGGCAATGCGGGCGCGCGGCTGAGGGATGGCGGGCGGCGGGGTGTCAGTCATCGGCGTGGGCTCCCTTGCGGCGGGCGTGGCGCGGTTCCTCGGCCATGGCGGCGGGGTCGGCATCCCACACCAGCCGGTCCGCCCCGGCCAGCACCAGGAACCGCTTGCCCTTGGCCCGGCCGATGAGGGTGAGCCCGGCCTCGCGCGCCAGTTCCACCCCCCAGGCGGTGAAGCCGGAGCGCGACACCAGCACCGGAATTTCCATCTGCACGCACTTCATCACCATCTCGCTGGTCAGGCGGCCGGTGGTATAGAAGCTCTTGCCGCGGGCGTCGATGCCGTTAAGGCGCATGTAGCCGGCGATCTTGTCGACGGCATTGTGACGGCCCACATCTTCCATGAACACCAGCGGCCGGTCTTCCTCGCACAGCACGCAGCCGTGGATGGCGCCGGTCTTGAGGTAGAGGCTGGGCGCGGTGTTGATCTTCCTCGACAGGGCGTAGAGCCAGGCGGTATGGAAGCGCGCCGCGGGGTCGAGCGGCACCTCGGCGAAGCGTTCCAGGATGTCGCCGTAGACGGTGCCGAGGGCGCAGCCCGAGGTGTGGGTGCGCTTGCTCATCATGGCGTCGAGGTCGCGGTCGGCGTCGATGCGCACGCGCACGGCGCGGGCCTCGGGGTCGTGCTCCACCGCCAGGATGGTATCCTCGGGCCGCAGCATGGCCTGGTTCATCAGATAGCCGACGGCAAGGTACTCGGGATGATCTCCGATTGTAACCGCGGTCACGATGCGCCGATCGTTCAAATACAGCGTAAGGGGCCGTTCGTTGATGATCGGGGCCTCTATGCGGTTGCCGTCCTGGTCGACCCCGTCGACGAGGCGGAAAAGCCCTTCGTCATCCGGGTCCGGCCGAACCAGGAATTCTGAATCTTCCATCGAACCTTGGCCTCGTGCTTAGATATTGGGCTGGTCATTGCGGCACCGCCGCCGGCCCGCCCGATCATCGCGCGACTCGGCGGATGGGGGCAAGGGCGGTTGCAGCGGTCCCACCGGCCCCCGACGTTCCGACGCAGACACAGACAACGCAAAAACCGGGCAGGAAAGCGCTCCCTGATGCCAAAAACCGATACCCGTTTCCTGGTGTGCTCGTGCGAGAACACCATGCCGCTGGACGCCGGGCGCCTGTCGCGGGCGCTGGACGATGCCGCGGTGACGGCCTGCACCATGCTCTGCCGGGACGAGATCGCCCGCTTCACCGCCGCGGCGGCCGAGCCCGGCCGGCTGATCGTCGCCTGCACTCAGGAAGCGCCGCTGTTCGCCGAGGCGGCGGAGGCGCAGCAGGGCCGCGCCACCCTCGGCTTCACCAACATCCGCGAGCGCGCCGGCTGGTCCGACGAGGGCCGCTCCGCCGCGCCCAAGATGGCCGCGCTGCTGGCCGAGGCGACGGTGGAGCCCAAGCCCACCGCCGCCCTGCCGGTGCGGTCCGATGGCCGGGTGCTGGTGTTCGGCCGGCCGGAGGTGGCCTTCGCCGCCGCCCGCCAGCTGGCCGGGCGCATGGCGGTGACCTGTGTGCTGGAAGGCTTCGGCGACGTCACCCCGGCGCCGGTGGCCGACATGGCGCTGTTCGTCGGCCGCCCGGCCGGGGCGAGCGGCCACGTCGGCGCCTTCTCCCTCCGCTTCGCCGACGTGCTGGCGCCGCGGCCGTCGTCGCGCGACCGGCTGGAGCCGGCCACCCGCAAGGACAGCGTCACCTTCGAGGCCGACGTCATCCTCGACCTGTCGTCCGCTGCGCCGCTGTTCCCCGGCCGCCCGCCGCGCGACGGCTATGTGCGCGTCGATGCCGGCGATCCGGTGGCGGTGCAGAAGGCGGTGTTCGAGGTCGCCGACCTGGTGGGCGAGTTCGAGAAGCCGCGCTACATCGTCGTCGACACCGACCTCTGCGCCCATTCCCGCTCCACCATCACCGGCTGCACCCGCTGCCTGGATGCCTGCCCGACCGGCGCCCTGACGCCCGCCGGCGACCATGTGGCGGTGGATGCCCTGGCCTGCGGCGGCCACGGCGCCTGCAACAGCGTCTGCCCCACCGGCGCCATCAAGTATCAGGTGCCGCAGGCCCGCGACCTGCTGGAACGTCTGCGCGTGCTGCTCGGCACCTACGAGGCGGCGGGCGGCACCACGCCGGTGCTGCTGGTCCACGACCGCCGCGGCGACGAGGCCATCGCGCTGCTCGCCCGCCATGGCCGCGGCCTGCCGGCCCATGTGCTGCCCTTCGCAGTGAACGAGGTGGGCGCCGTCGGCCTCGACCTGCTGCTGACCGCGCTGGCCATGGGGGCGGCGCGGGTGGTGTTGCTGGCGACGCCGGAGATGCGCGGCACCCTCGACCACCTGGACGCCGGCCTCGACCTCGCCGGGCGGGTGATGGAGGGGCTCGGCTACGGCGCCGGACGGGTGGAGCTGGCCTGGGTGACCGACCCCGACGCCTTCGCCGACCACCTGCGGCGACCGGTGACGGCCGGCGCCCGCCATGCCGGCTACATGGCGCTGGGCGAGCGGCGGGAGATCTTCGCCGTCGCCCTGGATCACCTGCACGCCTGCGCGCCGGCACCGGTGGACGAGCTGCCGCTGCCGGCCGGAGCGCCGTTCGGCACCCTGCAGGTGGACGTCGACGGCTGCACCCTCTGCCTGTCGTGCGTCGGCGCCTGCCCGGTGGCGGCGCTCGGCGACAACCCGGAGCGGCCGCAGCTCACCTTCCTGGAAAGCGCCTGCGTGCAGTGCGGCCTGTGCGCCGCCACCTGCCCGGAGAAGGTCATCACCCTGCAGCCGCGCATCAACTTCGCCACCGGCACCCAGCGCCGGGTGGTGAAGGAGGAGGAACCCTTCGCCTGCGTCTGCTGCGGCAAGGAGTTCGGCACCAAGTCGGCCATCGACCGCATCGTCGCCCAGCTGTCGGGCCACAGCATGTTCGGCAGCCCGGAGCGCCTGCGCCTGCTGCAGATGTGCGCCGACTGCCGGGTGATCGAGCAGGTGAAGGCATCCGAAGGCTCGGCCCTGGCGCCGCCGCCGCCGCGCCCGCGCACCACCGACGACTATCTGCGCGAGCGCGAGGAGCAGGCGAGGAAACCCTGACGCCATGGACGACCTGGCCGCCGCCGGGCTGCGGGCCCTTGACCTTCTGCTGAGCCTCGATCCGGCGCTGGTGGAGATCGTCGGCCGCTCGCTCTACGTCAGCCTGACGGCGGTGGCGCTGGCGGCGGTGTTCGGCCTGCCGCTGGGGGCGGTGCTGGCGCTGGCTCGCTTCCCCGGCCGGCGGGCGCTGCTGGTGACGGTCAACGCCCTCATGGGCCTGCCGCCGGTGGTGGCGGGGCTGGTGCTCTACCTGCTGCTGTCGCGCAGCGGGCCGTTCGGCGTGTTCGGGCTGCTGTTCACGCCGACGGCCATGATCATCGCCCAGGCGGTGCTGGTCATGCCCATCATCGCCGCCCTGACCCGCCAGACCGTGCACGACCTGTGGGGCGAGTACCGCGAGCAGCTGCATTCCCTGGGGGCGACGCCGCTGCGGGCGGTGCCGACCCTGCTGTGGGACGGCCGGGTGGCGCTGTTCACCGCCCTGCTGGCCGGCTTCGGCCGCGCCAGCGCCGAGGTGGGGGCGGTGATGATCGTCGGCGGCAACATCGACCATGTCACCCGCGTCATGACCACCACCATCGCGCTCGAAACCGCCCGCGGCGACCTGCCGCTGGCGCTGGCGCTCGGCATCGTGCTGCTGCTGATGGCGCTGGCGGTCAATGCCGCCGCCTTCCTGGCGCAGGAGCGCGCGGCGCGGAGCCAGAACGCATGAGCGCCCGCCGCCCGCCCGACCCGATGCCCGACCTGATGACGGTGAAGGAGGTGGCGGATTACCTGCGGCTGGGCGAGCGCAAGATTTACGACCTGGTGGCGCGGCGGTCCATCCCGGTGGTCAAGGTCACCGGCAAGCTGCTGTTTCCGCGCGCCCACATCGACCTGTGGCTGACCGCCCACCTGCAACAGCCGGAGGATGTTGTGCTGCCGCAGCCGCGCCCGCCGGTGATTTCGGGCAGCGACGACCTGCTGCTGGAATGGGCGGTGCGGCAGAGCGGCTGCAAGCTCGCCCTGCTGCTGGACGGCAGCGGCGTCGGCCTGCGCCGCTTCGCCGAGGGCGGTGCGGTCGCCTGCGGCCTGCACCTGCTGGACGAGGCCAGCGGCCGGTTCAACACGCCGCTGGTGGAACGTTCGCTGGCCGGGGTGCCCTATGTGCTGCTGCACTGGGCGCGGCGGGAGACCGGGCTGGTGCTGCCGCAGGGCAACCCGCAGGGCATCCGCGGCCTCGCCGACCTGCTGCGGCCGGAGGTGACCTTCGCCGACCGCCCGCCCGGCACCGGCGCCCATCTGCTGGTGCGGGCGCTGCTGCGGCGCGACGGGCTCGACCCCCAGGCCCTGCGCCCGGCCGAGGCCGCGGCGGTGAGCGAGACAGACGTCGCCGCCGCCATCCTGGAACGCCGCGCCACGGCAGGCTTCGCGGTGCGGGCGGCGGCCAACCGCTTCGGCCTGACCTTCGTGCCGCTGGCGTGGGAGGACTTCGACCTGGTGCTCGACCGCCGGGCAGTGTTCGAGCCGCCGCTGCAGGCGCTGCTGCACTTCACCCGCACCGCCGCCTTTGCCGAACGGGCGCGGCTGTTCGGCGGCTACGACCTGACCGACCTCGGCGCGGTGCGCAGCAACGGGGCGTGACCCCAGCGTGCGCCGCCGCACGCTGGCCGGCGCGACTGCGCCGCGCGGCTTATGCCGCGAGAGCCAAGCGGCCGCAGGCCGCGCCCGGCGATTGAGGGCAACGTATCAACCAGCGTGCGCCGCCGCACGCTGGCCGGCGCGACCGCGCCGCGCGGCTCCTGCCGCGAAAGCCAAGCGGCCGCAGGCCGCGCCCGGCGCCTGAGGGCAACCCTAAATCAAACCTCCCGGATCAGGCGTTCCAGTTTCTCCGCCCGGTCTCCGGGGGCCGGGTGGGTGGACAGGAAGGCGAAGCCCTGGCCGCCCTGGCTTTCCATGCGCCGCCACAGGGCGACGGCGGCGTGCGGGTCGTAGTCGGCGCGGCGCATGAGGTCGAGCCCCAGCCGGTCGGCCTCCAGTTCGTGGTCGCGGGAGTAGGGCAGTTGCAGCCCCACCTCCACCCCCAGGCCCAGCACGGCGGCGATCTCGCGGGCGTACTGGATGTCGCCGAGGTTGAGGGCGACCTCCAGCGCGTTGAGGCCGAAATCCTTCAGCACCTGGGCGTTCAGGCGTTCCTGAGCGTGGTCGGCCAGGTGGTGGCCGATCTCGTGGCCGATCACCGCCGCCAGCTGCGCCTCGCTGTCGGCGAAGCGCATCATGCCTTCGAACACGCCGATCTTGTTGCCGGGCAGGGCGAAGGCGTTGATCTGTCCGCCCTGGAAGACCCGCATTTCCCACTGCACCGGATCGGAGCCGAGCGCCCGCAGCAGCCGCCCGCCGATGTCCTGCAAGGCGCTGTTGAAGGCGGCGTTCTGCGACAGGGGGATTTCCTGCCGCATCTGTTTCCAGCTGGCGAGGCCCATCGCGCGCACCTGCTCGTCGCTGACCAGGTCGACGGGCCAGTCGCCGCTGTCGTCGCAGGCGGTAAGCGGCAGGGACAGCGCGACGGCGCCCGTCAGAAAGACGAAGCGCCGCCGGGACAGGTGGGTGGGGCAGGAACAGGCCATGGGGGCATCCGCAGGTGGTTGCGCTCGGCCATCAAGGTGGCCGCCGGTGGCCAACGTGCAAGCTCAGCCTCCCGTGGCGTTGGGGAAGAACAGCGGCTCGCCATTGATGGTGAAGCCGGCGATGGCCTGCTGGCCTTCGGGCGACACCAGCCAGTCGGCGAAGGCCTGCGCCTCGGCCAGCTTCACGTGCGGGTGCCGGTCCGGGTTCACCACGATGACGCCGTACTGGTTGAACAGCCGCGTGTCGCCCTCCACCAGCAGCTCCAGCGGGCCACGGTTGCGGAAGCTGAGCCAGGTGCCGCGGTCGGCGAGGGCATAGGCGCCCATGGCGGCGGCGGTGTTGAGCGTCTCGCCCATGCCGGAGCCGGTGGACCGGTACCAGCCGCCGCTGGCGGCGGCGACGTCGACGCCGGCGGTCTGCCACAGGGTCAGTTCCGCCTTATGGGTGCCGCTGTCGTCGCCGCGCGAGGCGAAGGGGGCGCCGGCCGCCGCCACCTTGGCCATGGCCGCCGCCGCGTCGCGGCCGCCGCGGATGCCGGCCGGATCGGCCGCCGGCCCGACCAGGATGAAGTCGTTGTACATCACGTCGCGGCGGGGGAGGCCGTAGCCCTCGGCGACGAAGGCGTCCTCCGACGGCTTGTGGTGGACGAACAGCACGTCGGCGTCGCCGGCCCGCGCCATCTGGACGGCCTTGCCGGTGCCCACCGCCACCACCCGCACGTCGATGCCGGTCTTCTGCTCGAACACCGGCAGCAGGTGCTCGAACAGCCCGGAGGCCTGGGTGGAGGTGGTGGAGGCGACGATGATGAAGCGGTCGGCCGCCTGCGCCGGCGGGGCGGCCAGGAGCAGGGCGGCGGCGACGGCGCAGGCGCAGGCGCCGAGGCGGGACAGGAACGCCATGGGGTGGTCTCCGGCGTGGGATCAGGCCGCCAGTTCGCCGCGCAGGAAGGCGGAGGCGGCGGCACTGGCGGGGCAGGTGAAGAAGGCGGCGGCCGGCGCGTGCTCGACCAGCCGGCCGGCGGCCAGGAACAGCACATCGGTGGCCAGCCGGCGGGCCTGTCCGAGGTCGTGGGTGGCCATGATGATCTTGATGCCGTCGGCGGCGATGGCCGCCACCAGCCGCTCCACCGCCAGCGAATGCACCGGATCGAGGCTCGCCGTCGGCTCGTCCAGCAGCAGCACCGCCGGCTGCACGGCGCGGGCGCGGGCGAGCGCCACCAGCTGCTGCTCGCCGCCCGACAGCACCCGCGCCGGCCGCTCCGCCAGATGGTCGAGCCCGGCGCCGGCCAGGGCGGCCATGGCGCGCTCGCGGCGGGCGCGGCGACCGTGGCCCTGCAGGGCGAGGGCGTACTCGACGTTGGCGCGCACCGACCGGCGCAGCATCACCGGCCGCTGGAACACCATGGCCTGACGCGGCCGCGCCTCCGCTGGCGACAGGCCGTGCCAGCGGATGCTGCCGGCGGTGGGGGTGAGCAGCCCGTGCAGCAGGCGCAGCAGCAGGCTCTTGCCGGCGCCGTTGTGGCCGAGCAGGACGGTGGCGCCGGCATCGGTAAGGTCGAACCGCAGGTCGCTGAGCAGCGGCGCGCCGCCGGCACTGGCGAAGCACAGGCCGTCGACCCGCAGCGGCAGCAGCGGATCGGCAGGCCGCAGGGCGGCAGCGGGGGAGGGGGTATCGAACGGGGCCATGCCCCACTGAAGCAGGCCGGCGCGGCAGCGGGAAGCGCCGTCTCCCGTGTTCCATCGATCACTGGAAAGGGTGCAGCCCTGTACAGCCTTATGCAGTGGCGCCGGGCGGCAGGCCGGTCAGCAGGCGCAGGGTGAAGCTGGCGTTGCGCCGCAGGCCGTAGGGGGTGGCGAGGCTGCGCAGGTGATGCACCAGCGCCGCCAGCCGGTTGCCGTGGCCGAGGTGGCGTTCGGCGGCGTGATGCTCCAGCCGCACCAACTTGCGGCGGAAGGCCTCGCGCACATGCGGCGGCAGCGAATGGCCGAGCAGGCCGCGCACGAAGTCTGGCGCCGCCGCGTCGTAGGCCAGGCTGCGCGACAGCGACCCCGGCGTCTCGGTGATGATGAAGGTCGGTTCCTCGACGAAGCCGATGGAGTGGCCGCGCTGGGCGAGGCGGAAGGCGACGGTTGTCCACTCGAAGAACTTGGGCACCGCCGCGAAGGGCTCCACCGTCACGGCGGCGGTGCGGTAGAGGCCGCCGCAGGAGGACAGCCAGTTGGTGTCGGCCAGGGTCGCCAGCGGATCGGCGGCGAAGGGCGCCATGGCGGCGAACAGCAGCCGCCGGCCGCCGTCGGGGCGGACGCTGTAGCCGTTGCTGGCGACGGCGTCGGGCTGGTCGGCCGCCTGCAGCCGCTCCAGGCGCTGGGCCAGGGCGTCGGGCATGTAGGCGTCGTCGTCGTCCAGGAAGGCGAAGAACGGCGCCCGCACCGCCACCCGTCCGGTGTGGATGGCGCGGGGCAGGCTGCCTTCCTCCTGCCGCAGCACCCGCACCCGCGGCAGGGTGGCGAGGCGTTCCATCAGGCGCGGCTCCACCCGCGGGCCGTTGGCGACGATCACCGGCCGCGCCACCGCCCCGCGCTGGTCGAGGAGGCTGTCGACGGCCCGCAGCAGGCTCTGGGCGCGGGCGGCATCGCAGGTGGTGGGGATGATGACGTCGACGATGGCGGCGGTGGTGCCGGCGGTGGTGGTTGCGGTGGTCATGCGGCGCGGCTCCTCCGGCGGCGCAGGCCGCTCAGCAGCATGTCGAGGGCGATGCGCTCCAGCCCGGCCGGACGGCCCAGCACCGCCCAGGCGGCCAGCAGCAGCACGGTGTAGGTGACGCCGCCCACCGCCACCCGCAGCACGAAGTCGAGCACCGTCGGCACCGCCGCCGGCGGCAGCGACAGCAGCACGACGGCCATGCCGGCGGTGGCGAGCAGCGGGCGGGAAACGGCGCGCAGCAACTGCAGCGGCGTGATCAGCCCGACCTGCAGCACGCGGGCGTAGGAGACGAGGGTGAAGGCGGCGGCACCGATCAGCGTCGCGGTGGCCACCCCGGCCAGCCCGTCGTCGCGGAACCACAGCCACCAGGCGCCGGCGAAGATGCCGGCCTGCGCCCAGGTGCCCCAGCCCGACAGCGCCATGCGCCCGACCGCCACCAGCAGGGTGCCGACCGGGTGGCGCAGGGCGATGACCGCCATGGTCAGGCAGACCACCTGGAACACCGGCACCGACGGCACCCATTGCTCGCCGAACACCACATGGATCAACTCGCGGGCGGTGAGGGCAGCACCGAGGGCGGTCGGCAGGGCGAGGGCGGCGGAGCCGGAAATGGCCTGCTCGGCGGCGGCGCGCAGGCGGTCAAGCTGGTTCTGCAGGGCGGCGAAGGCGGGCAGCAGGGCGCGGCCGACCGGCGCCAGCAGCTCCCCCACCAGCATGTTGGCGAGATCGCTGGCGACCGAGTAGAAGCCGAGCGCCGCCGGCCCCGCCGCGCCGCCGACGATGATGCGGTCGAGCCGCAACTGCGCGAAGCGGCCGACGCTCTGCACCGTCAGCCACAGGCTCATGCGCAGGAAGCGGCGCAGGCTTTTCAGCGACAGGCGCGGCCGGTAGGGGTGCAGCACGTAGCTCATCACCACCGAGGCGACGCGGGCGGTGGCATAGCCGGCCACCAGCGCCCAGTAGCTTTGCAGCAGCACCGCCAGCGTCACCGCCACCACCACCGACGCCAGCTTCTGCACCACGAACAGCAGGAAGTCGCGGCCCATGGAAAGGTCGCGCTGGAAATCGACGATGCCGACGTTCTGGAAGCCGCCGATCACCATGGCGGCGGCCATGGCCATCACCACCGGCGGCACCCGCGGATCATCGAAATAGACCGCCGCCGGGTAGGCGAGGGCGAAGGTGATGGCGGCCGCCAGCACCGCCTGGATCAGGTTCATGGTCCAGGCGGTGTCGTAGTCGTCGCGGGTGAGGGTGTCGTGGTGGATCAGCACCGTGCGGACGCCGAATTCCAGCACCGCCTCGGTGAAGGCGAGGATGATCATGGCCATGCTGACGAGGCCGAAATCCTCCGGCGTCAGCAGGCGGGCGAGCACGATGGTGCTGATGAGGCCGAGCAGCCGCACGATCCACCGCGACCCCAGCGCCCAGGCCGAAGCCCGCAGCACCACGGTGCGCGAGACGGCGGCGCGCCCCGCCGGGGGGGCGGCCTCAGGCAACGGGAACCCCCTGCAGCCAGTGCACCAGCAGGCTCATCTTCCAGCTGCTCTTCTGCAGCCGGGTGGCCCCGGGGAAGGCCTCGCGCGGGCGCAGGTCATAGTCGTCCAGGCTGCCCCAGGCGACGCCACGGCGGGCCAGCGAGTATTCCCAGATGCTGCGGTTCTTGTGGTAGGCGTTGCCGAGCATGGTGGTCGGCGCCCCCAGGATGCAGCCGGCGATGGTGCTGTGGGTGCGGTTGGTGATGATGCGGCGGGCGCGGGCGTGCATCTCCACCCAATGCCCGAAGCTGCGGCCGAAATATGCGGGGTCCAGCCTCACCCAGCCGCGCAGGGTGCCCTGGCGGGTGTCCGGCGCCTCCGGGTCGCGGCGCAGCGCCAGCAGGTTGTAGGTGGTGCGTCGCGGCCGGTGCTGCAGCAGCACCGATCCGGGCATGTAGAAGGCGGTGTCGTCGTTGAGGTGCAGGGCGGCGCCGGCGGTGACGGGCGCCATCAGGTCGTGGGTGACGTGCTCGCGGGCGAAGAAGTGGAACTCCTTGCCGGCGGCGGCGCGCACCATGGCGGCGGCGAGGTCGCGGGCGAAATCGGCATCGGCCTCCACCGTGCAGGGGCCCTGGATGACCGTGCGGCCCGGGCTTTCCAGCGCCAGCCGCAGGCCGTCGATGGCGCGCGGGCTGGACCAGCGGTTGAGCCCGCCGCTGCCGTGGACGTAGACCACATGGTCCGGCGTGATGGCCGCCTGCGGCAGGTCTTCGAAGGTGGTGGCGGTCCAGCGCAGGCCCAGCACGTCGGCCAGATGCTCCAGGCCGCGGTAGATGAGGAAGTCGCCCCAGTTACCGCCCGGCTGCACCAGCAGGAACGGCCGGTCGCGCAGCGGCGTCAGCACCTCCACCAGGGCGCGGTCGGCATGGGCCGGGATGACGCGCGCCGGCTCGCCGGCTGCGGCTGCGGCGGCGGGTGCGGCGACCGCCGGGACGCTGCGGCGGTCCATGACGACGTCGGGGCTCGGGCTCACGCGGTCGCTCTCCCTGTGGGCGATGGGCGGCCCAAGGATAGGCAAAGGCCGGGGGCGCCGCGACGTATCGGGCGGATCACGTCCGATGGATATGGCCGGCTGCGTTGGGCACTGGAAAGACCGGGGGCGGGTGAGCTATGTAGGGCCTTCGGTTTTCAGAAGGGACATGTTCGATGGCTGAGTGTTATTGCCGTTCCGGTCGCGAGTTCGACGCCTGCTGCGGCCCCTACCTTGCCGGCCAGCCGGCGCCGACGCCGGAAGCGCTGATGCGCTCGCGCTATTCGGCCTTCGCCACCGGCAATATCGACTATCTGGAAGAGACGCTGCTGCCGGAAACCCGCCACGACTTCGAAAAGGCCAGCGCCCGCGCCTGGGCCGAGAACAGCGAGTGGACCGGCCTGGAAATCCGCCACACCCAGAAGGGCGGCGCCGAGGACGATACCGGCGTGGTCGAGTTCGTCGCCCACTACCGCACCGGCGGCAAGGATCAGGTCCACCACGAGACCAGCTCGTTCGTGAAGCGCGAGGGCCGCTGGTGGTACGTCGACGGCATCATGGGCTCGCTGCCGCGCACCGCCGCCAAGGTCGGCCGCAACGATCCGTGCCCCTGCGGCTCGGGCAAGAAGTACAAGAAGTGCTGCGGCGCCGCCGCCTGATCCCGCGGCCGACGGCCTGACGGAAATAGAAAACGCCCGGATGACGGATCATCCGGGCGTTCTTCTTTTCCTGGGCCGGCCTTATGCGCTGCGGCCGAACACGCGCTTGAAGATCGTGTCGACGTGCTTGGTGTGGTAGCCGAGGTCGAAGATCTCCTCCAGCTCCGCATCCGACAGCTTGGCCGTCACGTCGGCGTCCTGCTTCAGGTTGGAGAGCAGGTCGCCCTTGCCGCCCCACACCTCCATCGCATTGCGCTGGACGATGCGATAGCTGTCCTCGCGGCTGACGCCGCGCTGGGTGAGGGCCAGCAGCACGCGCTGGCTGAACACCAGGCCGCCCATCTGGTTGAGGTTCTTCTCGATGTTCTCGGGGTAGATCACCAGGTTGGCGACCACGTTGGTCAGGCGCGCCAGGGCGAAGTCGAGGGTCACCGTCGCGTCGGGGCCGATGTAGCGTTCGACCGACGAATGGCTGATGTCGCGCTCATGCCACAGGGCGACGTTTTCCATCGCCGGCAGGGCGTAGGCGCGCACCATGCGGGCGAGGCCGGTCAGGTTCTCGGTCAGCACCGGGTTGCGCTTGTGCGGCATGGCCGAGGAGCCCTTCTGCCCCTTGGAGAAGTATTCCTCCGCCTCGCGCACTTCGGTGCGCTGCAGGTGGCGGATTTCCGTCGCCAGCCGCTCGATGGAGCTGGCGATGACGCCCAGCACCGAGAAATACATGGCGTGGCGGTCGCGCGGGATGACCTGGGTGGAAATCGGCTCCACCTCCAGGCCCATCTTGGCGGCCACGTGCTCTTCCACATGCGGGTCGATGTTGGCGAAGGTGCCGACGGCGCCGGAAATGGCGCAGGTGGCCACTTCCTTGCGGGCGGCCAGCAGGCGGTCGCGGTTGCGCTGGAACTCGGCGTGGAAGCTGGCGAACTTGAGGCCCATGGTGACCGGCTCGGCGTGGATGCCGTGGCTGCGGCCCATGCACACCGTCATCTTGTGCTCGAAGGCGCGCTTCTCCAGCGCCGCCAGCAGGGCGTCGATGTCGGCCAGCAGGATGTCGGCGGCCTGCACCAGCTGCACGTTCAGGCAGGTGTCGAGCACGTCGGAGCTGGTCATGCCCTGGTGGACGAAGCGCGCCTCGTCGCCGACGTATTCCGCCAGGTTGGTCAGGAAGGCGATGACGTCGTGCTTGACCTCGGCCTCGATGGCGTCGATGCGGGCGACCTCGAACTGGCCGCGCTCCCACACCGCCTTGGCGGCTTCCTTCGGAATCACCCCCAGCTCGGCCTGGGCGTCGCAGGCATGCGCCTCGATCTCGAACCAGATGCGGAACTTGTTCTCGGGTTCCCAGATGGCGGCCATCTGCGGGCGCGTGTAGCGGGGGATCATGGCGTGGATCTCGCAGTGAGTGGACGGGGTCGGGCTTGGCGGCGTTATAGGGGATTTGCCGGGCGGCGACCAGACCTTGCCTTGCGCCGTCTTCGCCGCTGCGGTAGCGTCGGGTCACGTCCTGCAGAGAGGCATCCGAGCCATGCGCCGCGCGCTGATCCTTCTCCCGGCCCTCATGCTGTCGGCCGCCGCTGCCATGGCCGCCGACAAGGCCCCGAGCCCGGCGGCGCCGGCCACCGAGCGGGCCGATCCCTTCACCGCCCCCATCGTCCCCATCCCCGACCCGGAACCCGGTGCGGCCGAGGACGACGGCGACGATCTGCCGGTGCTGGAAATGACGGTGGGATCAATGCAGCTGGTGCGCCTGGGCGAAGTGCCCACCACCACCATCGACACCTTCCCCGGCATCGTCTCGGTGGGGGTGGAGCCGCCCGACATGCTGTTCATCTTCGCCGAGAAGCCGGGCGAGACCCAGCTCATCATCGCCGACAGCAATTACGTCGAACTGTTCGCCAGGACCATTGTGGTGACGGCGCCCGAGTAGGGCGCCGGCGGGCGTGGTAACGGCGCCCGGAGAGGGCGCCGGGAGCGTCCGCCTCAGCGGCCGCCGTAGCGGATGAAGTCGGTCCAGGTGCGTTCCAGCTTCTGCAGCACCGTCTCGGCGTCCTTCATCTCCTCCGGGGTGGCGCCGCCGATGGTGTTCAGGTTCTCCGCCAGCCCCTTCTGCATGTCGCGGATGGCGAGGCAGAGGTTCATGCCCTTGTCGGTCAGTTTCAACTGCACGGCGCGGCGGTCGTGCTCCGCCCGTTCCTGTTCGATATAGCCGAACTCGGTCAGCTTCTTGATGTTGTAGCTGACGTTGGAGCCATGATAGTAGCCGCGGTCCTTCAGATCGCGGATCACCACGTCGTCATCGCCGATGTTGGACAGCAGCAGGGCCTGCACGGCATTGATGTCGTTGACGCCCATGCGGCGCAGCTCGGCGCGCAGCACGTCCAGGAAGTGGCGGTGCAGGCGCTCGACCAGTTGGACGATGGTGTTGTAGGCGTCGTACATGAACGGAATCCCCCACCATTCGGCGTAGCCATAGGCCGAAAGGTTACCATGCCCTAATACAGCCTGCTTGCCTTGCGGTCAAACCCTTATGTTATAGCAGGTTACACCTCTTGTCATATCAGGCCCTGCGATTTCATCGAGGTGTGACGGCCGCGCCCGACGATGACATGGTCGTGCAGGATCACCCCCAGCGGCTGCGCCGCATCGCGCACCCGGCGGGTCATCTCGATGTCGGCAGCCGACGGAGTGGGGTCGCCGCTCGGGTGATTGTGGACCATGATGAGGGCGCTCGCCTGCAGTTCCAGCGCCCGCTTCACCACCTCGCGCGGGTAGACGGGGGTGTGGTCGACGGTGCCGCGCTGCTGGATCTCGTCGGCGATCAGGCAGTTGCGGCGGTCGAGGAACAGGATGCGGAACTGCTCGATGTCGCGGTAGGCCATGCTGGCGGTGCAGTAGTCGATGAGCGCGTCCCACGAGGTGATGACCGGCCGGTTCATCACCTGGTCGCGCAACATGCGCACCGCCACCGCCTCGGCCGCCTTCAGGGCGGTGGCGGAGGCTTCCTTGATGCCATCCACCTGCATCAGCTGCTCCGGCCGCGCGGTGACCACGCCGGCGACGGAGCCGAACTGCTTCAGCAGGGCCTTGGCGATGGGTTTGACGTCGCGGCGCGGGATGGCGCTGAACAGCAGCAGTTCCAGCAGCTCGTAATCCTGCACGGCATCGGTCCCGCCGCGCAGGAAGCGTTCCCGCAGGCGGTCACGATGGCCGGCATGATGGGCCGATGCCGGCCGCTCCTTGGTCGCGACCGGCGCGGCGGCATCCTCCGCCATCCCGAACAGATCCCCCTCGTCCTCCGCCATCTCCCCTCCTGCGATGCCCGGCGTCAGGACCGCGCTTGACCGTCGCCGCCGTTGTTCCAGCGGTGAGACAGGAAGCGCCCGATAACGCCGATGACGCCGACCCCCAGAAACAGTCCGGCGCCCACTTCCGAGCCGATGGCTATGGAATAAACGGCGCCGCCGATCAGCGCCAACAGCGCGACGAACCCCAGCACCAGACCGCCCAGGGCGGTGTTGCTGGCGGTGGCCATGTCCCGGCGCTCCCACCAGATGCGGTGAGCCTGTTCGGCCTCGGCCATGGTCATGATGCGGTCGGCAGCGCCGGGCAGGATGTCCTCATAATGGGCAAGGAGGGCAGGGGGAGGGAGCGGACGGCGGAAGGAACTGGACTGCACCAGCGCCGTGCGCAACTCCCTCGCTTCGTCCGGCGGCAGGGCTTGCAGAAGACGTTCAAGCTCTCCCGGGGCCGTCTCTTCAGGGGGCGGTGGCGGCACGGTCGCGCCGTCGGACTGCACCATGATCGGGGCGGTCAGCCGGCCCGGCGGGGACCGCCGGCGGCGGCCTCCGCGGCCAGGGCGATGCGGAAGTCGCGGCCGATTCGCTGCATGTCGTCCGCCTGCTGCGACAGGGGGTAGCGGCGGCCCTTGCGCGCCGGGGCGGCGATGTCGGCGATGCAGCCCAGTCCGCTCAGCATGCCCGACCACAGGCCGAAAGACGCCTGCCGGTAGACGCGGCGGACAGCTTCCCGGTTGGTGGACATGCCGATTGCTCCCTCGTTGCCGTTAGCGTCCGGCCGTGCCGGACCGGCGCTGTACTGTCGTAATCAAAGCCATGAAACGACGGCCGAGGCAAGTCCGGCGCAGGTGCGACCGGCCCTCACGCCCCCTCATACGGCGGGCAGTGCCAGCCCTTGGGGGAGAGGGTGAAGATCTCGCAGCCGTCGGCCGTGACGCCGATGGTATGCTCGAACTGGGCCGAAAGCGAGCGGTCGCGGGTCACCGCCGTCCAGCCGTCGGAGAGGATCTTGGTGGCCGGCTTGCCGGCGTTGATCATCGGCTCAATGGTGAAGAACATGCCCTCCACCAGTACCTCGCCCTCGCCCTTGCGGCCGAAGTGCATGACGTTCGGCGGGGTGTGGAAGGTCTGGCCGATGCCGTGGCCGCAGAAATCGGTGACGACGGAAAAGCCGTTGCCCTCGGCGTGGCTCTGGATCGCCCAGCCGATGTCGCCGAGGGTAGCGCCGGGGCGCACCACCTCGATGCCGCGCATCAGGCATTCATAGGTGACGTCCACCAGCTTGCGGGCCTTCACGCTCGGCTTGCCGACGAAGTAGGTGCGGCTCGAATCGCCGTACCAGCCGTCGACGATGGGGGTGACGTCGATGTTCAGGATGTCGCCGTCGATCAGCTTCTTGTCGCCCGGAATACCGTGGCAGACCACATGGTTGACCGAGGTGCAGATGTGCCTGGGGAAGCCGCGGTAGCCCATGGGGCCGTGGACGACGCCGTATTCCTCGGCCTTCTTCGCCAGCAGGTCGTCCAGTTCGCCGGTGGTGACGCCGGGCTTCACGTAGGGGGTGATGAAGTCCAGCATCTCGGCGGCGACGCGGCCGGCCTTGCGCATGGCCGCGAAATCCTCCGGCCCGTGCTGGAGGAAGGAGTCGGTGCGGCGGCGAGCGGTTTCCATGGTGTCTATCCGTCTTGCTTCTTCTTGAATCGGCGATCGTCCGGCGGGTCAGGCCGGCAGCGGCGTATCCAGCCGCAGCGGCAACGGCCGCGCGACGCTGATGCCCTCGGGCGTCAGGGTGCAGGCCCAGCACACCGCCTCCACCCCCCTGGACAGGGCGAGCGCCAGGGCGTCGCGGTAGGCCGGGTCGATGTCGGCGGCGACGCGGAAGGCGTGGCAGTCCTCCCGCTGCACCAGGTAGACCATGACGGCGCGATGGCCCTCGGCCACCATGTCGGTCATCTCCACCAGATGCTTGGCGCCGCGGGCGGTGACCGCGTCGGGGAATTCGGCGTGGCCGTCGCGGGCGAGGGTGACGTTCTTCACCTCGACATAGCAGCGGCTGCCGTCGGCCTTTTCCAGCAGCACGTCGATGCGGCTGTTCTTGCCGTACTTCACCTCGCGCCGCACGGTGTCGTAGCCGGCGAGTTCCGGGATGAGCCCGGCAGCGCAGGCCTCGGCGACCAGGGCGTTGGGCCAGCTGGTGTTGATGCCGACCAGCCCGTCGCCCACCCGCACCAGTTCCCACGTCCACTTGAGCTTGCGGTCGGGGTTGTCGGCCGGCGACAGCCAGACTTCGCTGCCCGGCTCGCAGCAGCCCATCATGCTGCCGGAGTTGGCGGTGTGGGCGGTCACCAGGGTGCCGTCGGCCAGCACCACATCGGCCAGGAACCGCTTGTAGCGCTTCACCAGGGTGCCGCGAATGAGAGGCGTTTTGAAGTTCATCGGTCGACCTTAGTTCTGCCGCGGCTTGCCGTCGAGATTGAATTCCTCCGCCTTCAGCGCATCGGCCAGGCGGTTGGCGGCGCTGCCGGGGCGCAGCGGCTTCTGCTGGCTGGCGTGCGGCGCCCAGGCGTGCATGTAGAGCACATGGAAGGTGGCCGGCAGGCGCCCGTCGTCGGCGTCGCGGAACTCGGCGACATAGCGTTCCAGCGCCGTCAGCAGGGTGGTGCGGCGGGTGAAGCCCTTGCGCCGTTCGGCCACCGCGTTGCTCTCCCCCATGCCGCGCAGATCATCAAGCAGCCGCATGGGGTTTTCATAGCGCACGGTGATGAGGTCGCTGTCCACCACCGGCAGGGCGAAGCCGGCCCGCTGCAGCAGGGCGCCCAGGTCGCGGCTGTCGGTGAAGGGGCTGACGCGCGGGCTGAGGCCGCCCTCCACCGCCACTTCCGCCTGGGTGAGGCACTGGCGCAGCTCGTACAGCGTTTCGCCGCCCAGCATGGCGGCCAGCAGCAGGCCGTCGGGCTTGAGGGCGCGGCGGATCTGCACCAGCGTGCCCGGCAGGTCGTTGACCCAGTGCAGCGACAGGTTGGAGACCACGGCATCGAGCGAGCCGTCGCGCAGCGGCAGGAATTCTTCGTCGGCGGCAACGCAGAGGCCGCCGGCGCAGCGGGCCATGGCCGGCGACAGGTCGGTCTGGATGATGGTCTCGACCCCGCGGCGGCCGCGGATGGCGGCGGCCATCTCGCCGCCGTGGCAGCCGATGTCGGCCACCAGCGGGAAGTCGCGCGCCACGTCCTCCAGCCGGTCGGCGAGGCGGCTGGCGGTTTCGCGGAACAGGAAGTCGTAGTCGCCAAGCCGCGGCGCGGCGCGATCACGATGCCGCCGCACGGTGGCGCGGTCGAAGATGCGAATGGGGTCGGACATGGGCCGTTAGATGGCATCCCCCGGCCCGGCTGGCAAGGGTGCAGGCGCGGCAGCGGCGGCATCCGCGCCCCCGGTATGGCCCTGGCGGCGCGGCGGGCGGCGCGGCAGCCTTGCGAAAACCGCCGGGCAGGTGCCCGCGGCGGGCGGTTTCAACCGCCGATCAGGTCCGTTACATCAGGATCCTTCGCCCCTCTCGCCTTATGCCAGACCCGGCCCCGTCGCGGCCGGCAGGAGATGTTTCCCCTCATGTCTTCCGGTCCCCCCTCCCGGCCCGCCGGCCGCACCGGCCTCGTGCTGCTGGCGCTGGCCATGGGCGGCTTCGCCATCGGCACCACCGAGTTCGCCGCCATGAGCCTGCTGCCCTACTTCTCCGCCGGCCTCGGCATCGACGAGCCGACCGCCGGCCACGTCATCAGCGCCTATGCCCTGGGGGTGGTGGTGGGGGCGCCGGTGATTGCCGTGCTGGCGACGCGCATGGTGCGGCGGACGCTGCTGATCGGCCTGATGGTGGTGTTCGCCGTCGCCAACGGCCTGAGCGCGCTGGCGCCCTCCTACGGCTGGATGGTGGCCTTCCGCTTCCTCAGCGGCCTGCCGCACGGTGCCTATTTCGGCGTCGCGGCGCTGGTGGCGGCGTCGCTGGTGCCGGCGGAGCGGCGGGCGCAGGCGGTGTCGCGGGTGATGCTGGGGCTGACCGTCGCCACCATCTGCGGCGTGCCGCTGGCCAGCTGGATCGGCCAGGGCCTCGGCTGGCGCTGGGGCTTCGCCCTGGTGGCGGCGCTGGCGCTGGCGACGGTGGCGCTGCTGATCGCCTTCGCCCCGCGCGGCAGCCGCCAGACCGGCGCCAACCCCCGCCGCGAGCTGAGCGCCCTGGCGCGCGGTCAGGTGTGGCTGACGCTCGGCATCGGCGCCATCGGCTTCGGCGGCATGTTCTGCGTCTACACCTACCTCGCCACCACGCTGATGGAGGTCACCGGCATGGCCCCGGCCCTGGTGCCGCTGGTGCTGGCGGTGTTCGGCGTCGGCATGACCCTCGGCACCCTGTTCGGCGCCTGGGCCGCCGACCGCGCCCAGATGCCCGCCGCCGGCGGCATCCTGCTGTGGAGCGCCGCCGCCCTGGCCCTGTTCCCGCTGGTCGCCCACGACCCCTGGCTGGTGACGCTGTGCGTGTTCCTGATCGGCGGCGGCGGCGGCCTCGGCACCGTGCTGCAGACGCGGCTGATGGACGTGGCCGGCGATGCCCAGATGCTGGCGGCGGCGCTCAACCACAGCGCCTTCAACGTCGCCAATGCCCTGGGGCCGTGGCTCGGCGGCCTCGCCATCGCCGCCGGCCTGGGCTGGACCGCCACCGGCTGGGTCGGCGTCGGCCTGACCCTGACCGGCTTCGCCCTGTGGCTGATCTCGCTGGTGCTCGACCGCGCCCGCGATGCCCGCCGCGAGGCGGTGGCGGAGGCGCGGGTGGCGGCGGCGGAGGCGGCGGCGCGGCCGTGGTGGCTTAATGGCG
>NZ_BAAAEP010000047.1:0-40223 GCF_039523075.1 Caenispirillum bisanense | reverse complement strand
GGGCGGCGGCGGTGGAGGTGCCGGCGGCGGCGGCGGCGGCGGCCGGCGGCGCGGCGGCGGCGCGGGCACCCGCTCCGCCTTCAGGAACAGGCGGGCGCCGACGGCGCACTGGCCGGTCAGCACCAGCATGGTATCGGCGGTGGCGTAGAGGCGCAGCGGCGGCGTGCGGTGGAGCATGCCTTCACCGGCACTGCGCCGCACTTCCTGCAGCCACAGCCCGGCCTCGATGGCGTCGGGGCGGGCCAGCACATCGGCCAGCAGCCGCTCGATGGAGCGGCCGACCAGGGCGGCGGGCGCCAGCGCATGGCCGAGACAGCCGGAGAACCCCTCGCTCGCCCCCACCACCCGGCCGCGCCCGTCGATCAGGGCGAAGGCTTCCGCCGTCGCGGGCGGCGCATCGGCCGGTCGCGGCGTCGGGGCGGTCGGGGCAGGGAAGCTGAGGCTGTCCATCGTCTCCTGCCGGTGGGCGGCTGCGGGCGGCGTCGTGCCGGATCGGCGGACGACGACAGAAGTATGGAAGCCCGCGTGAACGATTTCAAAGGCTCAAGCGTCTTCCTCATACGGGTTTTTTCGAACGGATTAATACCCGAGTAGATAGCCGGGATGCGTGCGACACCCTTGGCTATCCGCGCGTTCGGTTGTCGTGGTTTCAGGCCGAGGTGATAGTCGATCATGACGTGGAGGACGATGCGAGGAACCGCCGAAAGGGTCCATCGTCAGCCGGCTGCCGCCGCTGATGAGAAGGGAGTGAGCGCCATGACTCGTCGTACCGACGCCGCCGGCCCCGCCGAGGGGGTTCCGGATGCCGGCAGCACGGCCGACCAGCTTCTCGGCACCACCCGGCGCACCACGGCGCTGACCCTGGAAGCGGCCTTGAGCCGCGTGAGGCCGCTGCGGCGGGACATGCGGGACCGCTTCGACTGGCGGGATGACGACATGGTGGACGACGAGGTGATCTCGGCGGCCTTCGACATGATGGCGCTGTCGCGTCTGTCGCTGCGCTCCGCCGAACGCCTCAACGGTGTGGTGGCCGCCCTGGTCAGCGGCGGCGCGGCGTCGACGGATGCCGACGGCGGCGGTCACGCCGGCCACTGAGACGATACCGGCCTGCCGCTTTCACGACCGCTGCCGGCCGCCGACTGCCGTCCGCCGGCCCGGCCCCTGGACTTTACTGATCTCTCTGAGTGCGTTTGCGTGCGCCGGCTTGTCCGGCCCCGGGCTTGCGCGCGGTCCCTGGCCGCTGCGCCCCTCCGCCGCCGCATCCGCGTTCCCCGTCGTTCGACGCGCGGCGGGGTCTCGGTGACGCGGCCGTTCGCCTCCTGACGGCGCGGCGGCGGAGGGCTTGTATGTGTGCTCCGGCGACACCATAGGATACTCAGCGGTACACGTTTGCCTGCCCGAGGTTTCGGTGGTTGTGGGTGCTTTTCCGGGCGGCATGCTGGTATAGTCGCGGTCACGCTAGCTTATGCGGATGGTGGCGCAGGGCGCGGGTCGCCGCCGCCATTCGGACAGGGGGGAGAATGCCATGCGGATAGTTCTGGCGGACGATCATCGACTTGTGCGCGAGGCGCTGGTGCCGTTCGTGCAGCGGGTGCGCCCGGAGGTGGAGGTCGACGAGGCCGACACCCTTCAGGAAGCCCTGGAAAAGGCCGGCCGCGACCCGGTGCCGGCGCTGATCATCCTGGATTTCCGCATGCCCGGCATGAACGGCGTCACCGGCGTGCGCGCCGCCCGCCGCCAGTTCCCCGGCGTGCCGCTGGTGGTGCTGTCCGGCACCGCCAACCGGCACGAGGCGCTGTCCACCATGCGCGCCGGCGTCGAAGGCTTCGTCCCCAAGAGCCTGAACGGGGAGTCCATGGTCAACGCCCTGCGGCTGGTGCTGTCGGGCGAACGCTACTTCCCCTCCTTCCTGTTCTCGGAAGCCGGCGAGGAAGAGGCCACCCGGCCGAGCCTGTCCGGCGTCGGCGGCTCGCTGTCGCCGCTGGAACAGGACGCCCTCAACCTGCTGGTGGAGGGGCTCTCCAACAAGGAGATCGCCCAGCGCCTGTCGGTGCAGGAAGTGACGGTGAAGAAGCGCCTGTCCAGCGCCTACCGCAAGCTCGGCGTTTCCAACCGGGTGCAGGCGGTGCAGGTGGTCAGCATGGCCGCCCAGGCGGTGTGACGGCCGTCACAGGGCGTTGCATCCACGCCGAAGATGTAATACGATGGTTCAGTAAGTCGCCGGAGAAAACTATCTGAAAAGATAGTCCGGCAGCCGCCGAGGACGTTCTGACGCGGGTCGAGGGATACCGAACAAAAGAAAAAGAGCGGCACCGTCACGGGCCGCTCTTTTCATGTCCGGAGATCGCCATTGGCCGGTCAGGGTGACAGGCCGTCGGCGCTGCGCCAGGCGGCGACCCAGTCGGGAGCCTCCGGCGAGGGGGTGGTGATGCCGGCGCTTGCCACGGTTTCTGCCGGCGACACGCGGGAGCCCTGGCGGATGAACACCGCCTTCACCAGCGCCGCGCAGGCCAGCTGCCCGTCAGCGGTCAGGATCTGCTGCTCCAGGTAGATCCAGCGGTCGTCCCAGCACAGCAGGCGGGTGGTCAGCCGGCAGCGCTGGAAGGGGCCGAGGGGCCGGCGGAACCGCACCGTGGTGCCGCCGATCACCGCCTGCCACTTCTCCCGCAGCATGACCTTGTGCAGGCCGGTGCGGATGATGAGGTCCGTCCGCCCGAGGTCCATGAGCGACAGGTAGCGGGCATTGTTCATGTGGACGTTGAGGTCGAGATCGTGCGGCCACACCCGGAACGCCAGGTCCGAGGTGTCGAACATCCCGAGCCGCCGTCCGGTCAGGGCGCCGATGATGATCCTGAGCAGGCGAAGCCACAGGTTCATGGGATTACGGGAGCCTCTTCATCGGTGAATCCTTTCCCGGACGGCGGTGGATGTGCGACCCGGCCTGTAAAGCCGGGCCGCAAGTCCTGCCGATCCGTGATGAGCACGCCTCATCATGGATCGGACGGCGCGACCGCGCCGCGCGGCCATTGCCGCGGAAGCCAAGCGCGCACGGCGCGCCCGGCGCCTGAGGGCGCTGCATCGTTCGATGCAGCTAACCGTCAGAACGCCGCGTCCTCGAACTCCATGGTGCTCTGGGCGCCGGACATCAGGGCGGCGAACAGGGCGCCGGTCTGCGGCAGCAGGCGCTGGAAGTAGAACCGGGCGGTGGCGATCTTGGCGCGGTGGAAGGCGCCGTCGTCGCCGTCGGTCTTGTCCTTGGCGGTCTCCACCGCCCGCACCCACAGGTAGGCCATGGCGACCAGACCGAACAGGCGCAGGTAGTCGGTGGCGGCGGCGCCGGCTTCGTTGGGGTTGCTCAGGCCCTTCTGGGCGATGAAGCCGGTGGCCTGCTGCAGGCGGACGAAGGCCTTGGCCAGCGGCAGGGCGAATTCCGCCAGGTCGTCGTCGTCCATGGCCTGGTCGATGTAGGCGCTGACCGGGTGGAAGAAGCGGCGCAGCTGACGGCCCATGCCGGTCGGCAGCTTGCGGCCGACCAGATCCAGCGCCTGGATGCCGTTGGTGCCCTCATAGATCTGGGCGATGCGGGCGTCGCGGACGTACTGCTCCATGCCCCATTCGCGGATGTAGCCGTGGCCGCCGTAGACCTGCACGCCCAGGTTCGCCACCTCGCTGCCGAGGTCGGTGAGCAGCGCCTTGACGATGGGGGTCATGAGGGCGACGAAGTCGTCGGCCTCCTGCCGGCGGGCGGGGTCTTCCGCCTTCTCGGCGTAGTCCAGTTCCTGGCTGATCCAGGCCGCCAGCATGCGGCCGCCCTCGGTGTAGGCGCGCATGGTCAGCAGCATGCGGCGGACGTCGGGGTGGACCAGGATGGGGTCGGCCTTGGCGTCCGGGTTGGCGGCGCCGGTCAGGGCGCGGCCCTGCAGGCGGTCGCGGGCATAGGCGACGGCGCCCTGGTAGGACGCTTCCATGATGCCCAGGCCCTGCACGCCGACGCCCAGGCGGGCGGCGTTCATCATGGTGAACATGGCGCGCATGCCCTTGTGCGGCTCGCCCACCAGCCAGCCCTGGGCCTCGTCGAAGTTCATGACGCAGGTGGCCGAGGCCTTGATGCCCATCTTGTGCTCGATGGAGCCGCAGGCGACGCCGTTGCGCGGCCCGACCGTTCCGTCTTCCTTGGGCAGGAACTTGGGCACCACGAACAGCGAGATGCCCTTGATGCCGGCTGGCGCGTCCGGCAGGCGGGCCAGCACCAGGTGGACGATGTTGTCGGTCAGGTCGTGCTCGCCGGCGGAGATGAAGATCTTGGTGCCGGAGATGCGGTAGGAGCCGTCGTCGTTGGGCTCCGCCTTGGTGCGCACCAGGCCGAGGTCGGTGCCGCAGTGCGGCTCGGTCAGGCACATGGTGCCGGCCCATTCGCCGGAGGTGATCTTCGGCAGGTAGAGCGCCTTCTGTTCGTCGGTGCCGAAGGCCTTGATGGCCTTGTAGGCGCCGTGCGACAGGCCGGGGTACATGCCGAAGCTCATGTTGGCGGAGCAGATCATCTCCTCCACCAGCATGTTCACCACGTTGGGCAGGCCCTGGCCGCCGTAGGCGGGGTCGCAGGCCATGCCGGTCCAGCCGCCGTCGCGGAAGGTGTCGTAGGCTTCCTTGAAGCCCGCCGGCGTGCGCACCACGCCGTTGTCGAAGTGGCAGCCTTCCTCGTCGCCGGAGCGGTTGAGCGGGAACAGCACGTTCTCGCACACCTTGCCGGCCTCTTCGAGCACGGCATCGACCAGATCGGGGGTGGCTTCCTGGTAGCCGGGCAGTTCGGCGACCTTCTGCGATCCCAGCAGGTCGTAGAACACGAAGCGCATGTCGCGCAGGGGAGCCTTGTAAACGGCCATTGGTCTTCGTCCTTTTCCTTGGGCTGCCCGAGCCTAGTTCCGCAGCGGCCTGCCGGTTTCGAGCATGTGCTCGACGCGGGCCAGCGTGGCGGGGTGACGCACCAGGGTGTTGAAGGCGTCACGCTCCAGGGACAGCACCTCGTCCTCGCTCATCTCGACGGTGACGTCGGCATCGGGGCCGCCGGTGAGCACCCAGGCGAGCTTGCCGGCCACCACCTCGTCGTGGGGCGTCGCGCGGCCGAGCTTGCGGAAGCCCTGCACCGCCATTTCCAGCGCCACCAGGCCGGTTTCGCCGGGCAGGCGGAAGGTCGGCTTCTCGGGCGGCTGGTAGCCTTCGGCCAGCGCCAGGGCGCGGGCCTTGGCATCGGCCAGCAGGCGGTAGCGGTTCATGGTGATGCCGTCGGTGGGGCGCAGGAACAGGTGATCCTGGGCCTCCGCCGCCGACTTGGCGACGGTGGCGACGGAGATGATCTCGAACGCCTTGCCGACCGCCGGCATGGGGCCCTTGGGCGCCTTCGGGTTGGCCTGCCAGCGGGCGAGCATCTCCTTGCAGCCGCCCCAGCCGGGGATCAGGCCGACACCGGGCTCGACGAGGCCGATGTAGGTCTCGGCATGGGCCTGGACGGCATCGGCGTGCAGCACGATCTCGCAGCCGCCGCCGAGCGCCATGCCCGAGGGCGCGGCGACGACGGGGAAGGGGGCGTACTTCAGCGCCTGATAGGCCTGCTGGCCCTTTTCCACCAGCTCCTCGATCTGGCTCCACGCCGCGATGTTGGCGGCGAACAGGGCGAGGCCGAGGTTGGCGCCGACCGAGAAGTTGCTGCCTTCGTTGTAGATCACCAGCGCCTTGAAGCCGCGCTGCACCACCGGGATGGACTTCTCGATCCCCTTCAGCAGTTCGGGGTCGAGGGAGTTCATCTTGCTGGTGAACTCCAGGCAGGCCACGCCGTCGCCGATGTCCCACAGGGAGGCGGAGGCGGTCTTCACCAGCGGCTTGGCGGTGCGCTTGATGTCTTCCAGCATCACCACGCCCTCGGCCCGGCGCACCGGGTGATAGGCGCCGTCGGAGCCCAGCTGTTCGCGGACAGCCCCTTCGATGCGGTAGAACGGCCGGCCGGCGGCGGTCTCCAGCAGGGCGGGGACGGCAATGCCCTCGGCCTTCAGCACCTGCACGAAGCGGTCGGTGCCGATCTTGTCGATCAGCTCGAACGGGCCCTGCTTCCAGTTGTAGCCAAGGCGCATGGCTTCATCGACGGCGGCCACCTCGTCGGCGGCTTCCGGCACCAGCGCGGCGGCATAGGCGAGCGTGCGGGCCATGACGGCGCGGGCATACTGGCCGCCCTTGTCGGCGTGGCCGAGCAGCCCGGCGGCGCCACCGGCCTTGGCGGCCTCCAGGCTCTCCAGCTGCGGCTTCTGCGTCGGGCGGTAGGCACCGGTCTGCAGGTCGATGGCTTCCTTGACCTTGCCGCCGCCCGCCTTGTTGACGCGGTAGAAGCCGCCCTTGCCCTTGCGGCCGGTGTAGCCCTCGGCAATCATCTTTTCCACCAGCGACAGGTCGCGGTCGATCTGATGGAAGGCGTCGGTTTCCGGCAGCGCCTTGACCATGGAGCCGAGCACGTGCGGCATGAGGTCGAGGCCGACCAGGTCGATGAGGGCGAACACGCCGGTCTTCGGGATGCCGAACGGGCGGCCGATGATGGCGTCCGCTTCTTCCACGGTCAGGCCGAGGCGGCGGGCTTCGGTCACGCCGGCCAGCAGCCACAGGATGCCGAGACGGTTGGCGATGAAGCCCGGCCGGTCCTTGCACACCACCACCGACTTGCCGAGCTTGTGGTCGCAGAACTCGGTGATCGCCTGGGCGGCGTCGGGGCGGGTCTGCGGGCTGGTCACCAGCTCCAGCAGGCGCATGTAGCGCGGCGGGTTGAAGAAGTGGGTGATGAGGAAGTCGCGCCTGAAGCTGTCCGGCAGGCCGCCGGTCAGCATCTCCAGCGGGATGGTGGAGGTGTTGGACGACACCACGCTGCCGGGCTTGCGCACCTCTTCAAGCTTGCGGTAGAGCGCCTGCTTGATGTCCAGGCGCTCGATCACCGCCTCGACGATCCAGTCGCAGTCGGCCAGCAGGTCGAGGTTGTCCTCGATGTTGCCGGTCTGGATCAGCCTGGCGTTGCGCTTGTGCATGAAGGGCGCGGGATCGGCCTTCAGCATCTTCTGCACCGCCGTTTCGGCGATGACGTTGCGGTTGCGGCTGCCCTCGGGGACGATGTCGAGCAGGACGACGGGGATGCCGGCGTTGGCGACATGGGCGGCGATGCCGGCACCCATGACGCCGGCGCCGATCACCGCGACCTTCTGGATGGGGGTCTCGGTCTTCGACGTCATGTCACACGGCCTCCAGGATGGTGGCGATGCCCTGGCCGCCGCCAATGCACTGGGTGGCGAGGGCGAACTGCTTGCCCTCGCGCTTCAGCAGCGCCGCGGCCTTGCCGGTGATGCGGGCACCGGTGGCGCCGAGCGGGTGGCCGAGCGCGATGGCGCCGCCGTCCAGGTTGATCTTGTCCTGGTCGAGGCCGAGGTCGCGGATGCACGCCAGCGCCTGGGCGGCGAAGGCCTCGTTCAGCTCGATCACGTCCAGGTCGCCGGCGGTCAGGCCGGCCCGCTTCAGGGCCTTCTGGGTGGCCTGGATGGGGCCGAGACCCATGACGTCCGGCGAGCAGCCGGAGACGGCGATGGAGCGCAAGCGGGCCAGGATCGGCAGGCCGTGGGCCTTGGCGTAGTCCTCGCTGCACACCAGCACGGCGGCGGCGCCGTCGGTGAGCGGGCTGGAGGTGCCGGCGGTGACGGTGCCCTTCTCGTCGAAGGCGGGCTTCAGGCCGGCGAGGCTGTCGGCGGTGGTGTCGGCACGGATGCAGCCGTCATCCTTGACGCCCGCCACCGGCACGATCTCTTCGGCGAAGCGGCCCTCGCCCTGGGCGGCGGCGGCCTTGCGGTGGCTTTCGACGGCGAAGGCTTCCTGGTCGGCGCGGCTGATCTGGTACTTCAGGGCCACGTTCTCGGCCGTTTCGCCCATGCTGATGTAGGCCTGCGGCATGGCGCGGTAGAGGCCGGGGTTGGGCAGCGGGTTGAAGCCCATGATCGGCACCCGCGTCATGCTTTCCACGCCGGCGCACAGGAAGGCCTCGCCGGCATTCATCTGGATGGCGCCGGCGGCCTGGTGGACGGCCTGCATGGAGGAGCCGCAGAAGCGGTTGACGGTGACGCCGCCGACGTTGAGGCCGAGGTCGGCCAGGAAGCCGATCAGGCGGGCGACGTTCAGGCCCTGCTCCCCTTCCGGGAAGGCGCAGCCGACGATCAGGTCTTCCACGTCGGCGGTGTCGATGCCCGTGCGCTCCACCACGGCGCGCACCACCTGGGCGGCCATGTCGTCGGGGCGGACCTTGGTCAGGTCGCCCTTCCTGGCGGGATGGAAGGCCGATCGCGCGTAGCCGGCAATCACCACGTTCTTCATGTGCGTCACTCCGTCTTCGTCCGATGCCGTCGCCGCCGGCCGGTCAGGGGCGGGCGGCGGACGGGGTCATTCGTCCAGGTGTTCGTCGAGGTCGTCGTCCGCCGTCGCGGTCTGGCGGCGGCGCTTGGCCTTGGGGGCCGGTTCGGCGAGGATGGCGTCGGGGTCGAGGCCCTTGTTGCGCAGGCCGTCGACCACGAGCTTCTCGATATCCTTCAGTTCCGACACCGTGGTCTCGATGTCGCGGCGCTGGATCTCCAGTGCCTCCAGCCGCTGCCACACCTTGCGGCGCAGAAGCCGCATCTGCTCGGTCTGGCTGGTGTCGACCACGTAGAGGTCAAGGTATTCCTTGATCTCCGACAGGCTGAAGCCCAGCCGCTTGCCGCGCAGGATGAGCAGCAGGCGGGCGCGGTCGCGGTGGGTGTAGACCCGCGTGGCGCCGGCCCGCTTGGGGTTGAGCAGGCCCTTCGCTTCATAGAAACGAATGGCCCGCGGCGTCACGTTCAGGTCTTCGGCCAGTTCGGTCACGGTATAGAACTGCTGGTCGGTCATGCGTCGGTCTCCCCCAGGCACCACGCCCGCTGTCGTAGGGGCGGTGGTGTGACTGCTACGTCCTGAAGGTGACGTATACGTCATCGTGTGGGCCATGGGGAGTCCTCGGTTACCTAACGTCAGTCAAAAAAAAGAGGCAGTGGGCGGTTCGGTCAGCCCTGGCCGCCGTTCTCGGCGGCCATGCGGGCGCGTTCCTCTTCCACCAGTTCCTTGCGCGACAGCTTGCCGACCATGGTCTTGGGCAGGGAGTCGCGGATCTCGATGGCCTTGGGCAGTTCGATGCGCGAGATCTTGTCGGTCAGGAAGCTGCGCAGTTCCTCCGGCGTGGCGTCGGTGTCGTCGCGCAGGGTGACGAAGCACTTGGGCGCCTGGCCGCGGTATTCGTCGGGGATGCCGATGCAGATGCATTCGGCGACGGCCGGATGCAGGTACAGCGCTTCCTCGATCATGCGCGGGTAGACGTTGTAGCCGCCAGCGATGATCACGTCCTTGATGCGGTCGACGAGGAAGATGTAGCCGTCCTCGTCCATGTAACCGACATCGCCGGTGCGCAGGAAACCGCCGCTCAGGGTCTTGGCGCTTTCCTCCGGCCGCTTCCAGTAGCCGGTCATCACCTGCGGGCCGGCGACGGTGAGTTCGCCGCGCTCGCCCTGGGCGACCGGATCGTGCGGTTCCTCCAGGCTGCGGATGACCACCTCGGTGCCTTCCAGCGGCACGCCGATGGAGCCCGCCTTGACCACCCCGCCGATGGGGTTGCAGCTGACCACCGGCGAGGACTCGGTCAGGCCGTAGCCTTCGACCAGGGCGCAGCCGGACAGTTCCTCGAACCGCTTCTTCACTTCCACCGGCAGCGGCGCGCCGCCGGAGATGCAGACCTGCAGGCTGGAGAGGTCGTATTTGCGCAGGTCGGGCGCGTTGTTGATGGCGGTGTAGATGGTCGGCACGCCGGGGAACAGGGTCGGCCGCTTGCGGTGGATCGTCTTCAGCACCTGCTTCATTTCGAAGCGCGGCAGCAGGATGATCTCCGCCCCCAGCTGGGTGGCCAGGTTCTGCGCCACGGTCATGGCGAAGACGTGGAAGAACGGCAGCACCGCCAGCATCTTGCCGCCGCCGTCCTCCAGCATCGGCACCACCCGGCGCAGCTGCTCGCAGTTGGCGGTGATGTTGGCGTGGGTGAGCATGGCGCCCTTGGGCACGCCGGTGGTGCCGCCGGTGTACTGCAGCACCGCCACGTCGGACTTGGGCGAGATCGGCGCCCGCGTCGGCGTGCCGGCATTGGCGATCAGCTTGTCGAAGCCGATGTGCTGCAGGTCGTCGGGCACCGGCGCCAGTTCGCTGCGCTTCAGCACGCTGAACAGCAGGCTCTTCACCGGCGGCAGGATGCCGGCCATGGTGCAGACGATGATGCGCTCAAGGCAGGTGCTTTCAAGGCACGCCGCGACCTTGGGATAGATCTGCTTGAGGTCCAGCGTCACCATGATGCGGGTGCCGCTGTCGTTGATCTGGTAGGCCAGCTCGCGCTCGACATAGAGCGGGTTGTAGTTCACCACCGTGCCGCCGATCTTCAGGATGGCGAAGTAGCAGATGGTGAAATAGGGCGAGTTGGGCAGGCACAGGCCGACCCGCGTGCCGGGGCCGACGCCCATCTGCTGGAAGCCGTGGGCGGCGCGGTTCACCAGCGCCAGGGTTTCGGCGTAGGTGTACTTCTTGCCGAGGAAGTCGAGGTAGGGCCGGTCCGGGAAGCGCTCGGCGCTGTCTTCCAGAAGGCTCGCTACGGCGCGGCCGACGATGGGGGCGCCGCGGGCGTGTTCGGGGCCGAGGCCGCCGCTGGCCGCCGCCGGTGCGGTGCCGGCGGACTGAGCGTGTCGCGTCATGGTCTCGCTCATCGTGTCACCTGTGGGGCTGGGCGATGGTTCCAGGGCCCCCGGAGGCTCCACCCGTGTCCGGGGGGAGAGGGAGAGACCGGATGGTTTGCATCCGGGGGCCTGGACTCGCGGTCCTAAGGACGACGTAATGTCGCCGCCTTAGAACGTCACCTTCACCTGGGCAGCGATGATGTCGATGCTGCTCTCGTAACTGCCGCGCAGACGGTGCTCCGGCAGGCCGCCGCCCTCGTTGCCGAGGTCGACGTTGACCTTGTCCACCCAAATGTGCGTGTAGGCCAGGTTGCCAACCACGCCGGGCATGAATTCATAGCCGATGCCGGCCGACAGCCAGGTGCGGTCGCCGTCGGGCACGCGCGGGGTGCGGGTGGCGTCGGGCACCGGGCTCTGGTCGTAGGCCACACCCAGCTGCAGCTTCAGCTTGTCGTTGGGCTTCCAGGTGGCGCCGAGGGAGTAGAACCAGGTGTCGTCCCAGTGTTCCGGGGTGGAGCTGAGCAGGGTGCCGTCCTCGCGGAACACCGACAGTTCACGGAACACCGACCAGTTGGTCCAGGCGACATCGGCCATCATGGCGAACTGCGGCGTGAACTCGTGATAGACGCCGATGGAGGCGGTGTCCGGCAGGTTCAGCTTGGCCCGCCCGCCGCTGTTGGCGAAGCTGGCGGCCAGCAGCGGGTTGGCCGCCACGGCGCCCGGCACGTTGCTGAATTCCACGTCGCCGTCGAGCTTGTGGGTGATGCGCGAGCGGTAGGACAGGCCGATGCGGGTGGTGTCCAGCGGCTGCAGCATGACGCCGAGGGTGTAGCCGAAGGCCAGATCGTCGCCGGTCACCTTCGACTTGGTGTCGAAGTTGGGGTTGCCGGCCAGCGCCGGGTTGCCGGTGACGCCGGCCAGCACCGAGCCGGTGTCGATGGCCTTGGTCAGCTCCGCCTCGGCGTACTGGATCACCGGGCCGCCGCCGACGGACAGCCAGTCGTTGGCCTTCCAGGCGATGGAGGGCTGCACGGCGATGGTCCGCAGGTCCGACTTCAGCGCGTGATAGCGGCCGACCCAGCGGTCGTCGTAGTTGGTGACGAGGCCGAAGGGCGTGTTGACCGACAGGCCGAGCTTCAGGTTCTCGTTGAGGTCGTACATGCCGTAAAGCGCCGGCACCAGCGCGTTGTCGACGGCGTCACCCTGGTTCGGGTTGCCCTGGATGGGGGCGCCGTTGAGCGCGTTCAGCGGCGCCAGCAGCGGCGTGCTGTCCAGGTAGTTGAGGCCCGAGCCCTCGTCCTTGAACTCGGCACGCGGCGCGATGTAGCTCATCGTCGCGTCGGTCTGGTGGCCCGACAGGTTGGTCATGCCGGCCGGATTGAAGAAGATGGTCGACAGGTCCTGCGCCTTGGCCGTCGAGCCGGCGAAGGCATTGCCGAGGCCCTCGGCGCTCTGCTCCTTGAGCTGGAAGCCGGACGCCTGCGCGTCGGCGGCCACGCCAACAGCCGCCATGAGCCCGACCACCGGCGCCAGACGGGCTCCTCCCGCGAATTTCCGCATCAGATGTCCTCCCTACGGGTCTTTTTTGGTCACCGCTCTGCGGCGGTGTCCCGGATCGCTGTCTACAGTAAACGGGACGGCCGTGACGTCAAGAGTTTTTGGGTGACGTATACGTCATGCGTGGATCCCGGATTGATCCGAACATGCTCGGGAAGGCGCAGGAATGTGCCACGCGCCGCTTTTGCGCCGCAGCATGACGTATAGGTCAGGTGAGAGACGGAGCGTCATCCTTTGATTGCGGCCGGACTGCGGTTTGCTCGTTCCGAAGGTGGTAATCCGGTTGCGACCATCCTTTCGTCCCGAGCAATTGGGGGCGGAGGGCGGCCGGTGCGGTGCAGCAGGGCTGGCGGAGCGCCCGGGCGCGGCCCCTTCCTGCGACTCGGGGGCTGTGGCACCCTGTCGGGCCACCCCAGCGGAGAGCCCGATGACTGCCGCCGCCACCGCCGATCCCGACCGCCATCCGTTCTGGCAGTTCTCGCTGCGGGTCTATGCCCGGCCGGAGGTCGCCGCCGCCTGCCTCGACCTGCAGGAGAGGCGCGGGGCGGACGTCAACGTCCTGCTGCTGACCGTATGGCTGGCGAGCGAGGGGCGGGCGCTGGAGGCGGCGACGCTGGACAGGGTGCTGGCCCTGTCGCGGCAGTGGCAGGCGGAGGTGGTGGGGCCGGTGCGGGCGGCTCGGCGGGCGGCCAAGGCCCTGGCGCCCGGGCTCTACCTGCAGCTCAAGGCGGCGGAACTGGCGTGCGAACAGGCGGAGCAGATGGCCCTGGCGGCGCTGCTGGCGGATTTGCCGGCAGCCTCGGCACCGCCGACCGCCGCCGACCGCGAGCACCTGGCGGCGGCCGGGTTGCGCGCCTGCCTTCCGGCGCCCGTCACCGCCGACGACACCGCGCCGCTGGCCGTGCTGGCGGCGGCGGCGGCCGGATAGCCCGCCGTCAGGCCGAGGGGTGCGGCCGCGCGTCCTCGGTCAGCTTGACGTAGGCGAGGGCGGTCATCAGGGCGTCGTTGAAGGCGTCGTGCGCCTCCCGCTCCGGCAGGGACAGGGCGTGGATGATGCTGCCCAGGCGCAGGTCGACGTTGCCGTTGTAGTGGGCGCCGAGGCTGCGGATGCGGCGGTCGTAGTAGAGGGCGCTGACCTCCACCTGCCGGTGGGGCAGGGCGATGCCGAGCCACGGCCGCAGGTACTTGTTCACCATGGCGACGTCGAATTCCAGGTAGTACCCGACCAGCGGCCGGCTGCCGATGAAGCGCAGGAACTGGTCCAGCGCCTGTCGCACCGGCAGGCCGTCGGCGACGTCCATCTGGCGCAGGCGGTTGACCTTGATGGCATCGGCGGCGATGGTCCGCTCCGGCCGCACGATCAGTTCCAGCCGCTGGCTGGCCAGCACCCGGTTGCCGCGGATACGCACGGCGCCGATGGACAGCAGTTCCGCCGTCGCCGGATCAAGGCCGGAGGTCTCGCAGTCGAAGCACACCAGTTCGTCCGCCGCCGCCGGGTCTGGCTCGAACAGGAAGCCGTAGGCGGGGTCTTTCAGGCGGCGGCGGCCGATGGCGTTGCGCAGGCCGGACAGCAGGGCGTTCATGAGAAGGCCGCCAGCTTGAAGTGGTGCGACAGCAGGCTCTTGAACTCCTTCACCAGCAGCAGGCTGTCCTTCAGCAGGTCGCGCTGCAGCTTGTGCAAGGTGCGGGTCTGGATGAAGTTGTCGCCGTCGTCGAGCCCCAGCGCCGTCGCCTCCAGCCGCCCCTTCAGCCGCAGGTCGAGCAGGAAGGCGAGCGCGTCGACGAGGTCGTCGGCGAACTTGCGGTCGAGCACCCCCTGACGGGCCAGGTCCTCAATGCGGTCGAAGGTGTTGGTGCCGTGGATGTGCTTTTCCAGCGCCAGCGCCCGCGCACCGTGGACGATGGGGAACACGCCGCCCTTCTTGATGTCGAGCATGCCGGCGTGGTCGTGTTTTTCCGTGATCAGCTGGTGGAACAGGCCGATGGGCGTGTCGAACTGCAGCACCGGCCGGGCGAAGTGGCTGAAGAAGGCCTGGTTGTCGGTCAGGCGGCGGAACAGGCCGTCGCGCAGGGCGGTCAGCAGCCCGGCATCGCCGGCCACATAGGCGCTGTCGGTGAGGGCGGCGAGGTGGAGGTGGCCTTCCTCGCTCGGCTGCGTCATCCAGCCGCGGATGGCGTCGCCGTAGCCGGAGACGGTGCGCACCCAGGCATCATTGGTGACCATCATGTTGCCGGGGCAGGGCGGATAGCCGAAGGCCAGCAGGGCGCGGTTGAAGTTGGCGCAGAACCCGGCCACCAGTTCCGGCCGCAGGCCGTGGTCGTCGCGCAGGATGAGGGCGTTGTCCTGGTCGGTGCGCAGGATCTGCTCGCCGCGCCCTTCCGAACCCATGACGATCAGGCAGCTGTTCTCCCGCACCGCCGGCGGCGCCAGGAATTCGTAGAGCTTGCCGTAGATCTTGCGGTTGAGGGCGGTGACCAGTTCGGTGATGTGGCGGATCTTGACCCCCGATCCGTGCAGCGCCGTCACCAGCGGCAGCATGCCGTCGGCGGCGCGGCGCAGGTCGTCGATGGTCTCCGCGCGCTCCACCTGGGTGGTCACCAGATGGCTGTGGCTGCTCATGTAGCTGAGCAGGTCGGTCAGTTCCAGCACCCCGAAGACGGCGCCGTCCTTCAGCACCGGCAGGCGCTTGACGCCGTGCTTGGTCATCAGGATCTGGGCGTTGAACAGGAAGTCGTCGGCCTCGATGGTGACGGGGTCAAAGGTGCAGATGTCGCCCACCGCCGTATCCAGCGGCCGTTCGTCCAGCAGGATCGCCTCGCGGATGTCGGTGCCCGACAGCACGCCGATGCGGCCCTGGGGCGTCGAGACCAGCAGGCTGGTGGCCCGCCGCTCCTTCATCAGCCGCGCCGCCTGCCGCACCGAGGTGGCGGCAGCGGTGAAGATGGGCGGGTGCAGGTAGGCTTCCGCCACACGAGCGACCATGAACGACGCCATGCCGCGGGTGGACAGCATCTCGGCCTGGGCGGCCAGCTTCTCGGTCAGGCTCTGGAACCAGAACCGCTCGAACTCGGCGTTGTCCTGGGTGAGCTTGAGGAAGAGGGCGCGCGGCAGCAGGTAGGAGATGGTTTCCTCCGCCGCCTCGAAGCGGCTGCCGGCGCGCTCCTTCAGCAGCGCCAGCGGGTCGAAGGCATCCTTGGTGGTGTAGGTGTTGACGATCTCGCCGTCGCTGCCGCGCTCGATCACATGGCCCTTGATGACCACGAACAGGTGGTCGGGCGCCGCTTCCGGGGCGATCAGGATGTCGCCGGCGCGGTAGTAGCCGATGTCGAGCGCCGCCACCACCTGCTCGCGCTCCCGCGGGCGCAGGCGGTCGAAGGGCGGGGCGGTGAAATCGAAATGCTTGGGCATGGACCTGTGCTGCTCCCCCACCTTGTACCCCGATCCGCGCCGGAGCTGCGGCGGCGGATCTCAGCATGAAACGCGAGACGGAAAAATGCCCCGAAAGCCATAGGGCCTTCGGGGCGAGGCAGGACGGTCCGGCCGGGCCCGCCGCACGCTGGCGGCAGGCGCCGGCCGGTCCGGGCTCAGTGCGCCGAGGCGCCCTCGGCCCCGATGCCGGTCTGGGACCGGACATACTGGTCGTCGAAGGCCGCCCGCTCCGCTTCCGCCTGCTTGGAATTGTCCAGCAGGGAGAACACCCAGATGCCGATGAAGGCGATGGTCATGGAGAAGATGGCCGGGTTCTTCCACGGCACGATGGCCGCGTCGTTGCCCAGCACCTCCACCCACACCGTCGGGCCGAACAGCACCAGCAGCACCGCCGAGGCGAGGCCGAGGAAGCCGCCGTAGAAGGCGCCCCTGGTGGTCAGCTTCTTCCAGAACATGCTGTAGAACAGCACCGGGAAGTTCACCGACGCCGCGATGGCGAAGGCGAGCCCGACCATGAAGGCGATGTTCTGGTTCTCGAAGGCGATGCCGAGCAGCACCGCGACGACGCCCAGCACCAGGGTGGTCATCTTGGAGACGCGGATCTCGTCCTTGTCGGTCGCCTGGCCCTTCTTGAACACCATGGCATAGAGGTCGTGCGACACCGCCGAGGCCCCCGACAGCGTCAGGCCGGCCACCACCGCCAGGATGGTGGCGAAGGCGACGGCCGAGATGAAGCCGAGGAAGAAGTCGCCGCCCACCGCCTTCGACAGGTGGATGGCCGCCATGTTGTTGCCGCCGATCAGCTTGCCGGCCGCGTCGGTGAACTCGGGATGGCCGAGCACCAGCACGATGGCGCCGAAGCCGATGACGAAGGTGAGGATGTAGAAGTAGCCGATGAAGCCGGTGGCGTAGAACACCGACTTGCGGGCTTCCTTGGCATCGGCGACGGTGAAGAAGCGCATCAGGATGTGCGGCAGGCCGGCGGTGCCGAACATGAGCGCGAGGCCGAGCGAGATGGCATCCAGCGGGTCGGTCACCAGGCCGCCGGGGGCCATGATGGAAATGCCCTTGGCGTGCACCTCGGTGGCGGCGGTGAACAGCTTCTCGAAGCTGAAGCCGTAGTTGGCGAGCACCATGCCGGCCATGAAGGTGGCACCCGACAGCAGCAGCACCGCCTTGATGATCTGCACCCAGGTGGTGGCCAGCATGCCGCCGAACATGACGTAGGCGATCATCAGCGCGCCGACGATGATGACGGCGACGATGTAGTCGAGGCCGAACAGCAGCTGGATCAGCTTGCCGGCGCCGACCATCTGGGCGATCAGGTACAGCGCCACCACGGTCAGCGTGCCGCAGGCGGCAAGGGTGCGGATCTGGGTCTGCTGCAGGCGGAAGCTGGCGACGTCGGCGAAGGTGAACTTGCCGAGGTTGCGCAGGCGCTCCGCCACCAGGAACAGGATCACCGGCCAGCCGACCAGGAAGCCGATGGAATAGATCAGCCCGTCGAAGCCCGAGGCGAACACCAGCGCCGAGATGCCCAGGAACGACGCCGCCGACATGTAGTCGCCGGCGATGGCGAGGCCGTTCTGGAAGCCGGTGATGCCGCCGCCGGCGGCGTAGAAGTCCTTCGCCGACTTGGTCTGGCGCGCCGCCCAGAAGGTGATGCCGAGCGTGCCGGCGACGAACAGGAAGAACATGACGATGGCAGTCCAGTTGGTGGACTGCTTCTGCACCTCGCCGGCAATGGCATCGGCGGCGAAGGCGAGCGCGGGCAGGCCGCCGGCAAGGGCGCCGGCAGCACCCGCCGCGAGGCGGGATCGGATGTGGCTCATGCTTACTTCGCCTCCTCGATGATCTGGCGGGTCAGGTCGTCGAACTCGCCGTTGGCGCGGCGGACGTACAGGCCGGTCAGCAGGAAGGCGGAGACGATGATGGCGATGCCGATGGGAAAGCCGATGGTGGTCGTCGCGCCCTGCCAGAGCGGCGTGCCGAGGCTCTTCGGCGCAAAGGCGATCACCAGGATGAAGCCGTAGTAGATGGCAAGCATGACGGCGGACAAGGTCCAGGCGAACGTGCTGCGCTTGCGGCACAGTTCCTGAAACTTGGGATTCCGCCGCACCTTTTCATTGATGTCAGCGCTCATGTGGAGGCCCCCGTGTCGTTGGACGATGGGCGCGGCCTTCCCGCCTGCGGACCCCGTGGGAGCATCCTCCCGGCCCGCGGCGATGTTGTGTTCCGCGTTCTTCTGTTGCCGGGAAAGCTAGCCTGTCGGGCAGGGTCGCGCCAACCCGTTTTCAAGACCCTCCCCCGAAAAAATCCGCTCGAACCCATCGGATTTTCTGGGGATGGCAAGGGAACCTGCTGATCCGGCAGGAAAATCAGGGGAATGCCTGATCTACCCGCTCGGGTGGTCCCGGCGGCGGTACGGGTGGAAAGACCGACTGCGGTACTCAGATATTTTACATTATTTTTGCGTAGATAGGTGGAACGTGCTAAGGCTGGGGGCAGATCGCCGCTGCCGCCGGGAAGGGGAGGGCACGGTGCCGCATGGCACCGGCCGCAGGAACGGCAGGCGGGCGGCCTGGGACGGACAAGAAAAGGGGGATGCGCAGCCATGGGCCAGCGCGTGGAGACGTTCTATGACGTGATTCGCCGGCGTGGCGTCTCCCGTCGCAGCTTCCTCAAGTTCTGCAGCCTCACCGCCGCCAGCCTGGGCCTCGGCCCGACCATGGCAGCCCGCATGGCCGAGGCCATGGAAACCAAGCCGCGCATCCCGGTGATCTGGCTGCACGGGCTGGAATGCACCTGCTGCACGGAAAGCTTCATCCGCTCCGCCCACCCGCTGGTGGCAGACGTACTGCTGTCGATGATCTCGCTCGACTACGACGACACCATCATGGCGGCGGCCGGACACCAGGCCGAGGCCATCCTCGACGAGACGCTGAAGGAGCATTACGGCAACTACATCCTGGCGGTGGAAGGCAATCCGCCGCTGGCCGAGGACGGGGTGTTCTGCATCCCCGGCGGCGAGCCCTTCATCAACAAGCTGAAGCGCATGTCGTCGGGCGCCAGCGCCGTCATCGCCTGGGGCTCCTGCGCCTCGTGGGGCTGCGTGCAGGCCGCCAAGCCGAACCCGACCCAGGCGACGCCCATCCACAAGGTCATCACCGACAAGCCGGTGATCAAGGTGCCGGGCTGCCCGCCCATCGCCGAGGTGATGACCGGCGTGGTCACCTACATGCTCACCTTCGGCACCCTGCCGGCGCTCGACCGCCAGGGCCGGCCAAAGATGTTCTACAGCCAGCGCATCCATGACAAATGCTACCGCCGGCCGCACTTCGACGCCGGCCAGTTCGTCGAGGAGTGGGACGACGAGGGCGCGCGCAAGGGCTACTGCCTCTACAAGATGGGCTGCAAGGGTCCCACCACCTACAACGCCTGTTCCTCGGTGCAGTGGAACGAGGGCGTGTCGTGGCCGGTGAAGTCGGGGCACGGCTGCCTCGGCTGCTCGGAAGAGGATTTCTGGGACAAGGGCAGCTTCTATTCCCGCCTGGAGACGATCAAGGCCTTCGGCGTCGAGGGCACGGCCGATGAACTGGGCATCGCCGCCGCCACGGCGGTGGGCACCGGCATCGCCGCCCATGCCGCCGCCAGCGCCGTGAAGCGCATCGTCCAGAAACCCGCCACGCACGACCGCCGCCCGCACGACGGCGGCGGCGACCACGCCTGACGGGAAGGGGAGACCGACCGATGACCCTGGTGACGCCCAACGCTGCCAATCTTGACGCCTCCGGCCGCCGCGTGGTGGTCGACCCGGTGACCCGCATCGAGGGCCACCTGCGCCTGGAAGTGAACGTCGACGACAACAACGTCATCACCAACGCCGTGTCCACCGGCACCATGTGGCGCGGCATCGAACTGATCCTGAAGGGCCGCGACCCGCGCGACGCCTGGGCCTTCGTGCAGCGCATCTGCGGCGTCTGCACCGGCACCCACGCGCTGACCAGCGTGCGCGCGGTGGAAGACGCGCTCGGCATCCAGATCCCCGAGAACGCCAACACCATCCGCAACATCATGCAGCTGGCGCTGTACGTGCACGACCACCTGGTGCACTTCTACCACCTGCATGCGCTGGACTGGGTGGACGTGGTCTCGGCGCTGTCGGCCGACCCGAAGGCGACCAGCGAACTGGCGCAAAGCATCTCGGCGTGGCCCATGTCGTCGCCGGGCTACTTCCGCGACCTGCAGGGGCGGCTGAAGAAGTTCGTCGACGGCGGCCAGCTCGGCCCGTTCAAGAACGGCTACTGGGGCCATCCGGCCTACAAGCTGCCGCCCGAGGCCAACCTGATGGCGGTGGCCCATTACCTGGAAGCGCTCGACTTCCAGAAGGAAATCGTCAAGATCCACGCCATCTTCGGCGGCAAGAACCCGCATCCGAACTGGCTGGTCGGCGGCGTGCCGGCGCCCATCAACATGAACGCCACCGGCGCGGTGGGTGCGATCACCATGGAGCGGCTGAACCTCGTCAGCTCCATCATCGACCGCACGATCCAGTTCGTGGAACAGGTCTATCTGCCCGACCTGATGGCGATTGCGTCGTTCTATAAGGACTGGGGCGCCATCGGCGGCGGGCTTGCCTCGCTCAACGTGCTGTCCTACGGCGACATCCCGGAACGGGCCAACGACTATTCCGCCGACAGCCTGCTGCTGCCGCGCGGCGCCATCATCGGCGGCGACCTGACCAAGGTGCACGAAGTCGACCTGCGCGACCCGTCGGAGATCCAGGAGTTCGTGTCGCACTCCTGGTACAAGTACGCCGACGAGGGCAAGGGCCTGCACCCGTGGGACGGCGTGACCGAGGTCAACTTCGACCCCGGCCCCGGCTTCAAGGGCACCAAGGACCATATCGAGCAGTTCGACGAAAGCGCCAAGTACAGCTTCCTGAAGGCGCCGCGCTGGAAGGGTCACGCCATGGAAGTGGGGCCGCTGGCCCGCTACATCCTCGGCTACGTCCAGGGCAACCCCGAGTTCAAGGAGCCGGTGGACAAGCTGCTGCGCGACCTCGACGTGCCGCTGGCGGCGGTATTCTCCACCCTCGGCCGCACCGCGGCGCGCGGCCTGGAATGCCAGTGGGCGGCGGAGAAGCTGAAACACTTCCACCTGAAGCTGCTGGCCAGCATCAAGGCCGGCGACACCTCCACCGCCGCCGTCGACAAGTGGAAGCCGGAAACCTGGAAGGCCGATGCCAAGGGCGTGGGCTTCACCGAGGCGCCGCGCGGCGCGCTCGGCCACTGGATCCACATCCAGAACGGCAAGATCGCCAACTATCAGGCCGTGGTGCCGACCACCTGGAACGGCAGCCCGCGTGATCCGGCCGGCAATGTCGGGGCGTTCGAGGCGTCGCTGCTCGGCACGCAGATGCACGACCCGCACCTGCCGCTGGAGATCCTGCGCACCATCCACAGCTTCGACCCCTGCCTCGCCTGTTCGACCCACGTCATGAGCCCGGACGGCAGCGACGTCACCGTCACCGTCCGCTGAGGGAGGGCCTGGCCATGAGCGCCTATACGAGCAAGGAAGCGCTGAAGGAAGTCGAAGCCCTCGGCGCCCGGCAGTCGAGCATCTACGTCTACGAGGCGCCGGTGCGGCTGTGGCACTGGATCAACGCCCTTGCCATGACCCTGCTGGCCCTCACCGGCTGGTTCATCGCCAGCCCCCTGCCGAGCGTGCCGGGGGAGGCGACGGACAACTTCCTGATGGGCTACATCCGCTACGTCCACTTCGCCGCCGGCTATGTGGTCGCCATCGCCTTCATCGGCCGCATCTACTGGGCCTTCGTCGGCAACCGCCACGCCCGGCAGATCTTCTTCGTGCCGGTGTGGGATCGGCAGTGGTGGTCGGAAGTGGTGTTCGAGGCCAAGTGGTATGCCTTCCTGGAACGCGATCCGAAGAAGTACGTCGGCCACAACCCGCTGGCCCATCTGGCCATGTTCGGCTTCGTGTTCCTGACCGCCTTCATGATCGTCACCGGCTTCGCCCTCTATGCCGAGGGCACCGGCCAGGACAGCTGGCAGTGGGCGATGTTCGGCTGGGTGATCGCGCTGTTCGGCGACAGCTTCAGCGTCCACACCTGGCACCATGTGGGCATGTGGGGGCTGATCCTGTTCACCATGATCCACGTCTACGCCGCCATCCGCGAGGACATCATGAGCCGCCAGACCATGGTCTCGACCATGATCAACGGCCTGCGCAGCTACAAGGACGACCAGCCATGATCCCCGCCGGCGGCGACGCCGGGGGCGGCTGGGGGGTGGAGGAGCCGGACTTCGACACCCTGGTGCTCGGCATCGGCAACCTGCTGTGGGCCGACGAGGGTTTCGGCGTGCGGGTGGTGGAGGAGATGCACCGCCGCTACACCGTACCGCCGTCGGTGCTGGTGATGGACGGCGGCACCCAGGGCCTGTACCTGGAACCCTATGTCCGTCGCGCCCGCAACCTGCTGGTGTTCGATGCCATCGACTGGGGCGATGCCCCCGGCACCCTGCGGGTGGTGCGCGGCGACGAGGTGCCGCGCTTCATGGGCTGCCGCAAGATGAGCCTGCACCAGACCGGCTTCCAGGACGTGCTGGCCGCCGCCGCGCTGATGGGCGGCGGGCCGCAGGACATGGTGCTGATCGGCATTCAGGCGGTGGAACTGGATGACTGGGGCGGTTCCCTGCGGCCGCAGGTGCGCGCCCGCATGGACGAGGCCATGGCCCTCGGGCTGGCGGAACTGGCGCGCTGGGGCCGGGCGGCAAGCTTGCGGCCGCAGCCGCTCGACCTCGCGGGCGGGCTGGTCGGCAACGGCGTCGACATTGACAGCTACGAGGCCGGCGGCGCTTCTACCGGGCCTGCTGCCGGCGCGGCCGGGGGCTGATCCGCATGTGCATGGGCATCCCGCTGCAGATCCACGCCCTGTCCGACGACGGCACCGCCGGCCTGTGCATCAGCCGCGACGGCCGCCACACGGAAACGCTCGACCTGCGGCTGGTCGGGCCGCAGCCGGTGGGCGGCTGGGTGCTGGCCTTCCTGGGCGCTGCCCGCTCGGTGCTGACGGCGGAGGATGCGGCGCAGATCGCCGATGCGCTGGAGGCGGTGACGGCGGTGCAGCGCGGCGAGCCGGTCGACCACCTGTTCGCCGACCTGATCGACCGCGAGCCGGAGCTGCCGGATTTCCTCAAGGCCTGAGGCCCGTCCTTCAATCCTTTCACGCGGCAATCACCGTCGACAGCCGACCACTTGCCGCCGCCGGAGACGACCATGATCGGACCCACCATCGGCGATGCCTTCCTGTCCCTGCGTCCCACCGGCTTCGGAGAGGAGCGGCGGCGCGGCTTCAGCGACGACGAGCTGGCGGCCATGACCGCCGGCCGGGCGGCGCTGGAGGCGGTGCTCGCCGCCGCCCGCAGCCACCGCATCGGCAGCGATACGCCGGTGCGGGTCGACCTGTCCGACCTGCCGGAGGCCGATGCCCGGCTGGTGGACGAGGTGCTGGGCGAGGGCGAGGTGCAGGTGAAGCTGGCCGACGGCACCCGCGTGCAGGAAAGCGTCATGCCCGGCCTGTGGCGGGTCAAGACGGCGGCGGCCAGCTGGGTGGAGGTGGCTGACATTCCCGCCGTGGTGCGGGCGGCGGTGGCCGGCCTGCCGGCCGAAGTGCAGGTTCCGGCCGAGGACCGCATCCCGCGCGGCGCCATGAACGTGCGCCCGGTGCTGGCGGAACTGCGCGATGCGGTGCAGCTGCGCGCCGACGACGCCACCGCCGGCGGCCCGCACGAGGTCAACCTGACCCTGCTGCCCATGACGCCGGTCGACCTGATGGTGCTGGAGACGCAGCTGAAGGGCGACGGGCCGGTGGACATCCTGTCGCGCGGCTACGGCAACTGCCGCATCGTCGCCACCGGCATCCGCAACCTGTGGCGGCTGATGTACTTCAACGCCGACGACAAGATGATCCTGCACGTCCTCCAGGCGGGTGACGTGCCGGCGGCGGCCCTTGCCGCGCAGGACGATCTGGCCGACAGTGCCGAACGCCTGCACGACATCCTGGGAGCCTATTACCCGTGACCGCCACCGACCCCGTTCCCACCGCCGCCGCCATCGCTGCCCGCACCGCCGCCCTGGAAGCGGCCTATCGCCGGGTGGAAGAGGCCAGCATGCGCGGCCTGCCGGTCCACAACCCCGCCCTGCGGGTGGAGGCGCTGGGCCTGCAGCCGTGGGATCTGACGGCGGCCGGCCTCGGCGCCGGGCTGCTCGGGGTGGTGGTGACGCCGTGGTGCATGAACGTGGTGCTGCTGCCCGCCGACCCGGCCGCCTGGGACGCCCTGGCGGAAGGGGAGAAGCACGATCTGGCGCTGCCCTGCGGCAGCATCTCCTTCACCGCCGGGCGGCTGGAGGGGGTGGGGCCGCTGCTCACGGCGTCGTTGTTCTCCCCCATGCAGGATTTCGCCGACCACGAGGGTGCGGTCATCACCGCCCGCTTCGCCCTGGCCGACCTGCTGAACCAGCCGCCGGCCGAGGCGCCGCCGCCGGAAGCGCGCCGCCGCCGCACCGAAGGGCCGCCGCCCAAGGCCGCCGTCGACCTCAGCCGCCGCGCCGCCCTCGGCATGGGGCGGGCGCCGCGCGGACGCGGCCCGCGATGATCCCGGCGGGGGAGCGCATCGACGTCCGCCTGCGCCTGTCCGGCGGCCGGGTGGCTGCGGTGGATGTGGCGTCCGGCCGCACCGCCACCGCCGCCGCGGTGCTGGAAGGCAAGACGGTCGACGATGCGCTCGCCCTGCTGCCGCTGCTGTTCGCCCTGTGCGGCGTCGGCCAGCTGACCGCCGGCTTGCGGGCTGTGGAGGCGGCGCTCGGCATCGACGTGTCGGCGCAGGAGCGGCTGGCGCGGGCGCTGCTGGTCGGCGCCGAGACGGTATCGGAACACGCCACCCGCATGCTGGTGGACTGGCCGGTGCTCGCCGGCTTGCCGCCGGATGTGGACGGCGCCCGCCGGGTGCGCGAGGCGGCGGCGGCGCTGCAACGGGTGCTCTATCCCGATTCCCGCACCCGCGCCCGCCTGGGCGGCGGCGCCACTCTGGTGCGGCCGGTGCTGGTGGCCTCGGCGGCGGAACTGGCGGGGGCGGTGGAGACGGCGGTGCTCGGTCTGCCGCTGGCGGCGGTCGCCGGTGCCGAAGATCTGGCGGCGTGGCTGGCGACGGCCGAGGTGATGCCGGCGCAGGTGATGCGCGCCGCCGCCGCCGCCGGAGTGGCCGAGGCCGGCGGTGCTGTCGCCGCCCTGCCGCCGCTGCCACCGCTCGACCCCCTCCGGCTGGCGGAACGGCTGGAGGCGACCGACGTGGTGTCCTTCCTGCGGGCGCCGCAGTGGGACGGCGTGGTCTACGAAACCGGCCCCTTCGCCCGCACCGGCGGCCATGGCGCGGTGGCGGCGATGGTGGCGCGGCTGGGCCCGGCGGTGCTGCCGCGGCTGCTGGCGCGGGTGGTGGAAACGGCCCTGGCGGTGGAAAAAATCGTCCGAATTACGTCGCAAATGTGCGATGATCAGACGTCCGTCGAAGGCACGCAGTCGACCGCCGCGGGGGCAGGGGATACGGCGGTGCGCTGGGGCCTGGGTGCCGAGGATGCGGCGCGCGGCCGGCTGTTCCATCACGTGGTGGTGGCCCACGGCCGGGTGGCGCGGTGGCGCATCCTGGCGCCGACGGAGTGGAATTTCCAGTCCAGGGGACCGTTGGCGGCTGCCGTCGGCAGCCTGCCGGCCAATGATGGTGCGTGGGTGCGGCGGGCCACCGAATGGCTCGTCATGGCCCTCGACCCCTGTGTCGCCTGCCATGTGCGGGTGGAGGAGGAGGGGCGGGGTCATGCATGAAATGTCGCTGGTGGCCGGCATCATGCGCATCCTGGAAGATCAGGCGCGGGCCCAGGCCTTCGCCCGGGTGCAGACGGTGGTGCTGGAGGTGGGGGCGCTGAACCACGCCGATGCGGAGTCCCTGCGCTTCGCCTTCGAGGCACAGAAGCCGGGCACCCTGGCCGCCGAGGCGCGGCTGGACATCGTGGTCACGCCGGGCACCGCCTGGTGCATGGATTGCGCCGAGCCGGTGCCGCTGGCCCGCCGTGGCGATGCCTGCCCGCGTTGCGGCGGCTACAAGCTTCAGGTCACCGCAGGCGACGACCTGCGGGTGCGGGAATTGGAGGTCGAGTGATGTGCACCATGTGCGGATGCGGACAAGGGTCGCTCGAAGCCGGGCGGGGCAAGGATCAGCACCACCATCACGGGGAGCACGATCCCGAACACGCCGCCCTGCACGCCGCCGGCGTGCCCCACAGCCATGACGGCCACGGCCACATCCATTACGGCCACGGTCCGGCCGGGGTGAGCGTCGCCGGGCTGGATCAGGCGCGGCTGGTGAAGATCGAGCAGGACGTGCTCGGCCACAACGACCACCTGGCCGCCGTCAACCGCGCCCGCTTCGCCGCCGCCGGCATCGTGGCGGTGAACCTGGTCTCCAGCCCCGGCTCGGGCAAGACCACCCTGCTGTGCGAGACGACGCGGGCGCTGCTGCCGCGCATGCCGGTGGCGGTGATCGAGGGCGACCAGCAGACCACCTTCGACGCCGACCGCATCCGCGAGACCGGCGCCCCCGCCATCCAGGTCAATACCGGCAAGGGCTGCCACCTGGATGCCGCCATGGTGGGCGATGCCTGCGATCACCTGCCGCTGGAACGCGGCAGCGTGCTGTTCATCGAAAACGTCGGCAATCTGGTCTGCCCCGCCGCCTTCGACCTGGGCGAGGCGGCGCGGGTGGTGATCCTGTCGGTGACGGAAGGCGAGGACAAGCCGCTCAAGTACCCCGACATGTTCGCCTGCGCCGACCTGATGATCCTCAACAAGGTGGACCTGCTGCCGCATGTGCGCTTCGACGTGGCGCGCTGCCTGGAACTGGCCCACCGGGTCAACCCCGGCCTGCGGGTGATCGAACTGTCCGCCACCACCCACCAGGGCCTGCACAAGTGGCTCGGCTGGATCGAGGAACGGCGCGACGCCATGCTGGCGGCGGCGGCTTCGTGATCGCCGTCGAACTGGCGCTGCCGCGGCCGGTGCCGCCGGTGCTGGGGTTGGGGGCCTTCCTCAAGAACACGGTGGCGGTGGTGGACGGCCCCTGCGCGCGAGTGTCGCAGGATGTCGGCAATACCGACACCGCCGACGCCATCACCCGCATGGAAGCGGCGGCGCGCGCCCTGCTGACCGGGCTCGACCGGGCGCCGGCGGCGGTGGCCCACGACCTGCACCCGGATTTCCCCGCCAGCCGTCTGGCGGCGGCCCTGGCGGCGGAGTTGGGGGTGCCGGCGGTGGCGGTGCAGCACCACCACGCCCACGTCGTCGCCACCGCCGCCGAGGCCGGTCACGACGGGCCGCTGCTGGGCCTCGCCTTCGACGGCTTCGGCCTCGGCCCCGACCGGCAGGCGTGGGGCGGCGAACTGCTGCTGGTGAACGGCGGCCGCATGGAGCGGCTCGGCCATCTGGCGCCGCTGCTGCAACCGGGCGGCGACGTGGCGGCGCGGGAGCCCTGGCGCATGGGCGCGGCGGCGCTGCACGCCCTCGGGCGCGGCGACGAGACGGCGGCGCGCTGGCCGGACCAGCCGGCGGCGGCGCATCTGGCGCGCATCATGGCGCGCGGCGTCAATTGCCCGCCGACGTCCTCCGCCGGGCGACTGTTCGATGCCGCCTGCGGCCTGCTGAACGTGCATCCGGTGGCCGCCTTCGAGGGGCAGGCGCCCATGGCGCTGGAACGGCTGGTGACGGCGCCGCAGGTGCTGGCGGGCGGCTGGACGGTGGATGCCGCCGGCGTGCTCGACCTGACGCCGCTGCTGGCGGCGCTGGCGGACTGCCGCGAGGCGGAGCGGGCGGCCGGCGCGGCGCTGTTCCACGGCACCCTGGCGGCGGCGGTGGCGGATTGGGTGATGCAGGCCCTGGGCCGTCGCGGCGATCTGCCCGGCGTCATCGCCTTCGCCGGCGGCTGCTTCTACAACAAGGTGTTGTCGGCCGACCTTGCGGCGCGGCTGGAGGGGCAGGGCTTGCGCGTCCTGCGTCCGCAGCGCCTCGGTCCCGGCGATCCCGCCGTCAGCCTGGGCCAGGCCTGGGCGGCGGCCTGTTCCCTTCCCTGAGGAGAGCGCGCCATGTGTCTGGCGATCCCGGCCAAGGTGGTCGACCTGCTGCCCGATGCCATGGGCCGCGTCAGCATCGAGGGGGTGGAGAAGGTGGTCAGCCTCGCCCTGCTCGACGGCGTGGCGGTGGGCGATTACGTGCTGCTGCACGTCGGCTATGCCCTGTCGCGCATCGACCCCGACGAAGCCGCCCGCACCCTCGCCCTGCTGCGCGAAATGGGCACCCTGGCGGAGGAGGTGGGGCCATGAAGTACGCCAGCGAGTTCCGCGACGGCGCCCTGGCGCGGCAGGTGGCCGCCGCCATCGCCGCCGACTGCCAGCCCGGCCGGTCCTACACCTTCATGGAGTTCTGCGGCGGCCACACCCATACCATCGCCCGCTACGGCCTCGCCGACCTGCTGCCGGAGGCGGTGCGGCTGGTCCATGGCCCCGGCTGCCCGGTGTGCGTGCTGCCGGTGGGGCGCATCGACACGGCGGTGGAACTGGCCCGCGACCATGGCGTGATCCTGTGCACCTACGGCGACATGGTGCGGGTGCCGGGCTCCGGCCGCGTCAGCCTGCTCAAGGCCAAGGCGGCGGGGGCGGACGTGCGCATCGTTTGGTCGACGCTGGACGCCCTGCGGCTGGCGCGCGAGAACCCCGGCCGGCAGGTGGTGTTCTTCGCCATCGGCTTCGAGACCACGACGCCGCCGACGGCGCTCGCGCTGCTCCAGGCGAAGGCTGAGAAGCTGAGCAATTTCAGCGTCTTCTGCAACCATGTGATGACCCCGCCGGCCATGCGCGCCATCCTCGCCGACGACGCCGCGACGCCGCTGCAGGGCATCGTCGCGCCGGGGCATGTTTCCACCGTCATCGGCACGGCGCCCTATGCGCCCTTCGCCGCCGCCGGTCAGGCCATGGTGGTGGCGGGGTTCGAGCCGCTGGACCTGCTGCAGGCCATCGCCATGCTGGTGCGGCAGGTGAACGAGGGCGACCCGCGGGTGGAAAACGCCTATGTCCGCGCCCTCACGGCCGAGGGCAATCCCAAGGCGCGGGCGGTGATCGCCGAAACCATGACCCTGCGGCCGTCGTTCGAGTGGCGCGGTCTCGGCACCCTGCCGGACAGCGCCCTTGCCATCGCCGAGGCCTTCGCCGACTTCGATGCCGAGCGGCGGTTCGACGTGGCTTATCGCGCGGTGCCCGATCCCAAGTCCTGCGCCTGCGCCGACATCGTGCGCGGGCGCAAGCAACCGCAGGACTGCGTGCTGTTCGGCACCGCCTGCACCCCCGATTCGCCCATCGGCTCGTGCATGGTGTCGGGCGAGGGGGCCTGCGCCGCCCACTGGCTGTACGGCCGCCACCGCGATCCGTCGTCGTCGTCGTCGTCGCCGCAGAGGAGCCTGTCCGCATGACCCGCCGCCTGTTCCCGCAGCCGCTCGACCTCGCCAACGGCCGGGTGGACATGAGCCACGGCGCTGGCGGCCGCGCCATGGCGCAGCTGGTGTCGGAGCTGTTCGCCGCCGCCTTCGCCAACGACTACCTCGCCCAGGGCAACGACCAGGCGATGATGAGCCCGCCGCCGGGCCGGCTGGTGATGTCCACCGACGGCTATGTGATCTCGCCGCTGTTCTTCCCCGGCGGCGACATCGGCAGCCTGGCCGTCCACGGCACCATCAACGATGTCGCCATGGCCGGCGCCCGGCCGCTGTGGCTGTCGGCCGGCTTCATCATCGAGGAAGGCTTGCCGCTGGCCGATCTCGCCCGCATCGTCCAGTTCATGGCCGGCGCCTGCAAGGCCAGCGGCGTGCCGCTGGTGACCGGCGACACCAAGGTGGTGGAGCGCGGCAAGGGCGACGGCATCTTCATCACCACCACCGGCGTCGGCGTGGTGCCGGAAGGCCTGCACATCTCCGGCGACAACATCCGCCCCGGCGATGCCATCCTGGTTTCCGGCACCCTCGGCGACCACGGCATCGCCGTGCTGTCCAGGCGCGAGAACCTGGAGTTCGACACCGCCCTGGTCAGCGACAGCGCGCCCCTGCACGGGCTGGTGGCCGACATGGTGGCGGCGGTGCCGGAGATCCACGCCCTGCGCGATCCGACCCGCGGCGGCGTTGCCGCCACCCTGAACGAACTGGCGCAGCAGTCGGGCGTCGGCCTCATCCTGGACGAGGCGGCGCTGCCCATCCGCCCGGCGGTGCGCGGCGCCTGCGAGATGCTCGGCATCGACCCCCTCGGCGTCGCCAACGAGGGCAAGCTGCTGGCCTTCTGCCCCGCCGGGCGGGCCGAGCGGCTGCTGGAGGTGATGCGGGCCCATCCGCTCGGCCGTGACGCCGCCATCATCGGCCGGGCGGTGGAGGACGAGCACCGTTTCGTGCAGCTGGACACCGCCTTCGGCGGCCGCCGGGTGGTGGAGTGGCTGGCCGGCGAACAGCTGCCGCGCATCTGCTGACGGCGGCGGAAACGGTGCCATTGGGCGTTGCCTCCGGCCGCCCTGCCTGTCATAAAAGCGTCGAATTTTCGTAACACGAGGCTCCGTCGTTCGTTGACCCGACGGAGCCTCGTTGCACGTTCCGCGCTGACCCCCACAGACAGGCATCCCGTGGCCAAGAAGACCGCGCTCGACAAGGACCTCAACAAGATCGTCCAACTGGAAGTGGCGACGGCCGAAAGCGGCCGGCGCGCCGGGGCGATCGGCCTGGCCCTGCTGTTCCTGGTGGCCGTCTTCGCCGTCACCTTCGGCATTGCCGAGGGGCAGCAGTATGCGTCCTTCATCATCGCGGCCGGCGTCATCGGCGGCTACATGGCGCTCAACATCGGCGCCAACGACGTGGCCAACAATGTCGGCCCGGCGGTCGGCTCGCGCGCCCTGACCATGGTGGGCGCCCTGATCGTGGCGGCGGTGTTCGAGGCCGCCGGCGCCCTCATCGCCGGGGCGGAGGTGGTGTCGACCATCTCGCGCGGGATCGTCGATCCGTCGGCGCTGGCCGATGCGCAGGTCTTCGTGCGGGCGATGATGTCGGCGCTGCTGGCCGGCGCCCTGTGGATCAACCTGGCAACCGCCATCGGGGCGCCGGTTTCCACCACCCATTCCGTGGTCGGCGGGGTGCTCGGCGCCGGCGTGGCGGCGGCGGGCCTGACGGCCGTCAACTGGCCGGTGATGAGCACCATCGTCGCCAGCTGGATCATCTCGCCGGCCCTTGGCGGCCTCATCGCCGCCCTGCTGCTGTGGTTCATCACCGTGCGGGTGCTGGAGCAGGACGACAAGCTGGCCGCCGCCCGCCGCTGGGTGCCGGTGCTGGTCGGCCTGATGACCTTCGCCTTCACCGTCTACCTCATCACCAAGGGCCTGAAGCAGCTGTGGAAGCCGCCGACGGCGCTGATCTGGGCGACCGGCGCCGGCCTTGCCGTGGCCGCCTGGGCGGTGACCCGGCCGGCGGTGGAGCGCCGCGCGCTCAGCCTGGAAAACCGCCGCCGGGCGGTGGGGGAGCTGTTCCGCTGGCCGCTCATCTTCTCGGCGGCGCTGCTGTCCTTTGCCCATGGCGCCAACGACGTCGCCAATGCCGTCGGTCCGCTGGCGGCGGTGGTGGCGGCGGTGCAGGCCGGAGTCGTGCAGGCGCAGGTGGTGGTGCCCGGCTGGGTGCTGCTGGTGGGCGCCCTCGGCATCGTCTGCGGCCTGCTGCTGTTCGGGCCGAAGCTGATCCGCACCGTTGGCGAGAAGATCACCAAGATGGACCCGGCGCGCGCCTTCTGCGTCGCCCTGGCGGCCGCCCTGACGGTGATCGTGGCGTCGGAATTCGGCCTGCCGGTGTCCTCCACCCACATCGCCGTCGGGGCGGTGTTCGGCGTCGGCTTCTTCCGCGAATTCCGCACCAACCGCTACGTCTGGCACTGGCGCGAGATGAAGCCGGACGTGGCGCTGACCGCCGGCGGCATCCCCACCGGCGCCGCCCTCGGCAGTGGTGAGCACGGCGGCGAAACCTCCGCGCCGGCGGTGCTGCCGCAGCAGCAGATGCTGGAGAAGGCCCACCGCAAGGCGGAGAAGGCAAAGCGCCGCCGGCTGGTGCGCCGCCAGCACCTGACCACCATCGTCGCCGCCTGGCTGGTGACGGTTCCGCTTGCAGCCCTGCTCTCGGCGGTTATCTTCCTCCTCTGGTCGGCGTTCGTCTGAGCGCCTCGCAGCAGGAGAGGCACCGAACCATGATGGTCACCCGTGCGCTGGCGTCGGCTCTGGTCGTCGCCGCCACCCTTGTCGTCGCGCCGTCGCTGGCCGTGGCGCAGCAGCCGGCCCGCGATACCGTGCGGGTGACCGGCTCCTCCACCCTGTACGGATTCGCGACCCGGGTGGCCGAGGCCTTCGGGCGCACCAGCCATCACCGCACGCCGGTGGTCGAGTCGTCGGGGACCGGCGGCGGCTTCGCCCGCTTCTGCTCCGGCCTCGACATCAACACGCCGGACATCGTGCTGGCCTCGCGCCGGGTGCTCGACAGCGAGATCGACGCCTGCCACGACAACGGCGTCGACGCCCTCACCGAATTCAAGATCGGGTATGGCGGCCTGGTGGTGGTGCAGGCCTCCAGCGCCCAGCCGCTGGACCTCACCCGCCGCCAGCTGTGGCTGGCGCTGGCCGCCCAGGTGCCCATCGACGGCCGGCTGGTGCCCAATCCCTACCGCACCTGGCGCGACATCGGCCCCGGCCTGCCAGAGGTGGCGATCCGCATTTACGGCCCGCCGCCCACCTCGGGCACCCGCGACAGCCTGATCAAGCTGGTGATGGAAGCCCCCTGCGAGGCCGACAGCTACATCAGCAGTCTGGCGGAGGCGGACAAGCGCCGCGTCTGCGCCGCCCTGCGGGAAGACGGCGCCTACATCAACGTCGGCGAGGACGACGGCGAGCTGATCAAGCGCGTCGCCGCTAGCCCCGATGCCGCCGGCATCGTCGGCCTGCACGCCGCCACCGAAGCGCCGGGCCGCCTGACCTATGCCGCCATCGAGGGCGTGCAGCCGTCCATGGAGTCCATCCGCGACAGCCGCTATCCGCTGTTCCGGGCGCTCTACTTCTATCTGAAGACCGACCACCTGGGCCGCGTCGCCGGGCTGAAGAGCTTCGTGCGCGCCTTCGTCTCCGACGATGCGGTGGGCCCCGACGGCTACCTCATCGATGCCGGCCTGATCCCGCTGGCACCCACCGAGCTGGAGGCCATGCAGGCGCGGGCGGCGGCGCTGCCCGACCGCTGACGCCGACACCACGGGAGGACCGCACCGCCATCATGCAGAGGGTCAGCCTGCACACGGTGACCGAATGCCGCCGCGACGCCCTGCTGGCGCTGCGCGTGCGGCCGGAGCAGCAGGCCTTCGTCACCGGCGTCGCCGCCGCCCTGGAGGAAGCCGCCGCCATGCCGGAGTGCCAGGCGCGGGCGGTGGTGGAGGCGGCAGGCGGGCAGGTGGTGGGCTTTCTCATGTATGCCCTGGACCGCAACGAGCGGGCGCCGTGGATCTACCGCGTGCTGATCGACGCCGCAGCGCAGGGGCGGGGCCTCGGCCGCGCGGCGCTGGAGGCGGCGGCGGCCGAGATGGCGACGGCCTGGCCGCTGCATCCGCGCGTCTTCCTGGGGGTGCGGCCGGACAACGCCGGCGCCGTCGCCTTCTACCACCGCTGCGGCTTCCGTCCGGCCGGGCGGGTGATCGGCGGCGAGCAGGTGCTGTGGCGGTCACTGCGGCGGGAGGCCGCCACCGACACCGATGCCGACACTGACGGCGCCGCCGGCGGGGCTTGACGCCGGCACGGTTTTGCGCATACTGCGCGCTTCCTTCCGGGAATGCGGGTGGCGGCAGGTCCGACCACCCCGCCCACCAGGGCCGGCAACGGCTCGCGGATCGGGACTACCGGACAAAAACCGCTACGCAACCCTTTCAATGGATCGAGCCTCGCATGTCGAAGCGTATTGAAGCCAAGTACAAGATTGACCGCCGCCTGGGTGTGAACCTGTGGGGCCGCGCCAAGTCGCCGATCAACAAGCGCGAGTACGGCCCGGGCCAGCACGGCCAGCGCCGCCGCAAGCCGTCCGACTTCGGCACCCAGCTGATGGCGAAGCAGAAGCTGAAGGGCTACTACGCCAACATCAGCGAGAAGCAGTTCCACAAGTACTACGTCGAGGCCGTGCGCCGTAAGGGCGACACCGGCGAGAACCTGGTGGGCCTGCTGGAGCACCGCCTGGACGCCGTCGTCTACCGCATGAAGTTCGTGCCGACCCCGTTCGCCGCCCGCCAGTTCGTCAACCATGGCCACATCCTGGTGAACGGCAAGCGCGTGACCATTTCGTCGTACATGGTCAAGGAAGGCGACGTGGTGGAAGTGCGCGAGAAGTCCCGCCAGATCCCGATGGTGATCGAAGCCTCCGAGTCGGGTGAGCGCGACATCCCCGACTACCTGGAAGTGGACCACAAGGCGATGCGCGGCACCTTCATCCGCACGCCGAAGCTGGCCGACATTCCGTACCCGGTTCAGATGGAACCGAACCTGGTGGTCGAGTTCTACAGCCGCTGATCGGCTGCAGACACTCCCATCGGACCGTCAACCGGCGGCACCCTGCGGTGCCGCCGGTTTTCGTTTGTGTGGCCGCCGGGTTCGGCCATCCTGGGGCCGGTCAGGCAGGAGGAGGGGCGAGCGGACCATGAACGACGATGCGGTGCTGCAGGCCCTGCTGAGGGAACAGCAGGCGGAGCGGATGCGGCTCGACCCGGTGGGCGAGGCGCGGCAACAGCAGGCGCGGGAGACCCTGGACGCGGTGGTGACCCCGCTGCTGGAGCGGGCCTTCGCCGAAGGCCGCCTGCGGCAACCGCAGTGGGTGGAAGGGCTGGTGATCGACGCCAGCCGCGAGGTGTGGTCGCGGGGAAGGCCGTGCCGCGACATCCACGTCCTGCGCGGCGACACGCTGCTGGCTTCGGTGCGGGTGGCGGAGGCGGGCGGCGAGGGCTTCGGCATCCTGCTCAACGGCGCCGGCCTGCCGGAGGTGGAGGCCATCCGCCACGCCCTGGACATGCTCCTGTGCCGGCCTCATTCCTCGTCCAGCGGCACGGCGCTTACGTCCTTGTAGGTTGCCACCGCGACGTAGGTATAGAACCGCTCCACCAGCGGGTCGTGGGCGAACAGGCGCTCGATCACCCCCTGGTACTCGGTCATGGCGCCCAGTTGCAGGATCAGGATGACGTCCGGCTCGCCGGTGACGCCCCAGGCCTGCATCACCGCCGGTTCCCGCCGCAGGCGGGCGATGAAGTCCTGGCGCTGGGGCGATCCGTGGTGGGTCAGCTGCACCGACACCACCGCCGTCTGCCCGCGCCCCACCGCCGCCGGGTCGATGACCGCCACCGTGCGGCGGATGACGCCCTGATCCTTCAGCTTCTGCACCCGCCGCAGGCAGGTGGAGGGCGACAGGCCCACCGCCTCCGCCAGGGCGGCGTTGGTGATGTCGGCGTCCTGCTGCAGGTGGCGCAGGATGCGGCGGTCGATGCGGTCGAGGGCCATGGCGGCGGCGGAGCCTTGCAAGGGCGGAAGGGCAGTCGTGCAATATTCTGCCACCGCGAGGCAATCTTTGACCACCCCTGCCGCGCCCGATGCGCTATCACTGGGGCCTGTCATTCCCCCCTGACGATCTGCCGGAGTCATCATGCTGCGCGCCCGTCCCGTGGCCTTCCTGCTCGATCTCGCCCGCAGCGCCCTGCGCGTGTGGTGGGTGCTGCTGAAGCTGATGGTGCCCATCATGGTGGCGGTGAAGCTGGCGTCGGATTTCGGCGCCATCCCCTACATCGCGGCGGTGTTCGAGCCGTTCATGTCGCTGGTCGGCCTGCCGCCGGAGCTGGGCATCGTGTGGGCGACCGCCTGCCTTGCCACCATCTACGGCGCCGTCGCCATCCTGCCGACCATCCTGGCGCCGGAACAGCTGACCATTGCCCAGATGACCGTCCTCGGCACCATGATGCTGGTGGCGCACTCGCTGCCGCTGGAGGGCCGGGTGTGCCAGCGCACCGGCACCAGCTTCGTGGTGCAGACGCTGCTGCGGCTGGCCGGGGCGCTGGTGTTCGGCGCGGTGCTGGCGGCGGTCTACAACGGCTTCGGCCTGCTGCAGGAGCCGGCGCAGATGTCGTGGCTGCCGCAGATGACCACCGATGCCGGCTGGCTGGCGTGGGCGATCTCGGCCGCCGAAGGGCTGCTGGCGATCCTTGCCATCATCTTCGTCATCATGCTGGGGATGCGGCTGCTGGATGCCATCGGCGCCACCCGCCTGCTGACCCGCGCGCTGGAACCGCTGCTGCGCCTCATGGGCATGGGGCCGCAGGCGGTGCCGCTGACGGTGATCGGCGTGCTGCTCGGCCTGTCCTACGGCTCCGGCCTGATCATCCGCGAGGTCGACCGGGGCACCCTGCCGCGCCGCGACGTGTTCCTGTCCATCTCCTTCATGGCCCTGTGCCACAGCCTGATCGAGGACAGCATCATCATCATCGCCATGGGTGGCCACTGGAGCGGCGTCGTGCTCGGCCGGCTGGTGCTGACGCTGGTGGTCATGGTGGTGCTGGCGCGCATCGTCCACGCCCTGCCGGAGCGCCTGTTCGAGCGCCTGCTGATGAACCGCCTCGGCCGCCCGGCGCCGGCGGCCGCCGCGGCTCCGGCCGGGTCGCCCTGAGCGGCCCTGGACGGCGGCGGCCGGGCGCGGCACGGTGGCCGGCATGACCCAGCCCGCCACTGCCGTTTCCCCCGCTGCCCGCGCCGGCTTCATCGCGGCCGTCAGCGCCTATGGCGTGTGGGGCGTGTCGCCGCTGTTCTTCAAGCTGCTGGCGGCGGTGGCGCCGCTGGAGGTGGTCGCCCACCGGGTGCTGTGGGCCGCCCTGGTGCTGGCCGGCGTGCTGGCGGTGCGCGGCGGCTGGCGCGAGGTGCTGGCGATCCTGTCGAGCCGCCGCAAGCTGGTGGTCTTTGTCGCCTCCGCCACCGTCATCACCATCAACTGGGTCACCTTCGTCCATGCCGTGAGCACCGGCCATGCGCTGGAGGCGAGCCTCGGCTACTACATCTTCCCGCTGGTCACGGTGCTGATGGGGGCGGTGTTCCTGAAGGAAACCTTCAGCCGCCGCCAGGCCGGGGCGCTCGGGCTGGTGGTGGCCGGGGTGGCGGCGCTGGTGATCGGCCTCGGCACCCTGCCGTGGGTGGCGCTGACCCTGGCGGTCTCCTTCGGCCTTTACGGCCTGCTGCGCAAGACGGCGCCGGCCGAAAGCCTGGTCGGCCTGTTCGTCGAAACCCTGGTGCTGCTGCCGCTGGTGCTGCTCTACCTGGGCAGTGCCGAGGCGGCGGGGCAGGGGGCCTTCCTGCATCCGCCCGACGGCGGCTGGACCGTGCCGCTGCTGCTGCTGGCGGCCGGGCCGCTGACGGCGGTGCCGCTGTTCCTGTTCGGCTATGCGGCGCGGCGGCTGCGGCTGGCCACCCTCGGCCTCATGCAGTACATGAACCCGACCATGCAGTTCCTGCTGGCGACGCTGGTGTTCAACGAGACGTTCACCACCGCCCACGCCGTCGCCTTCGCCTTCATCTGGTGCGGCATCGCCGTCTACAGCATCGACCCGCGCCGCCTGTTCGGCCGCCGCCCGCCGCCGGGGCAAGACCCCACGCCCGAAGGCGTTGACAGAAGCGCCCCATAGGCCAATATCCCTGCTGCCGTGCAGCGCGTCGGCGGTGGTTCGTGAGCCACCATCCCCCAGCCGTCACGCCGGCCCGTCCCCTCCGACGACGACGCCACAGGAGTTCATACGAGAATGACCACTTCGGCTCACCAGCAGATCCAGTCCGACATCGACAGCAACGACGTTGTGCTGTTCATGAAGGGCACCGCCCAGTTCCCGCAGTGCGGCTTCTCCGCCGCGGTTGTGCAGGTGCTCAACCACTTCGGCGTGCCGTTCAAGGACGTGAACGTGCTCGCCAGCGACGAGATGCGCCAGGGGATCAAGGAATTCTCCAGCTGGCCGACCATCCCGCAGCTGTACGTGAAGGGCGAGTTCATCGGCGGCTGCGACATCGTGCGCGAGATGGCCTCCACCGGCGAACTGCAGCAGCTGTTCAAGGACAAGGGCGTGAAGACCGCCGCCTGACGGCGCGCCGGGTCCGCCCGAGACCGGAAAAGGCCGGCGCCTCCTGGCGCCGGCCTTTCTGCTGTCTGCCTGCCGTCAGGGGCGCTGCCAGCCGTAGGCCCGTTCCACCCGCGCCACCCGGGTGGTGCAGGTGGTGTACCAGCGGGCGCGGCCCTGCTCGCGGGTGGCGGCGTGTTCCGCGTGCTGCTTCCAGGCGCGGATGGCCTCCTCGCTCTCCCAATAGCTGACGGTGATGCCGAAGCCGTCTGCACCGCGCGCCGACTCGACCCCCAGAAAGCCCGGCTGCTGCCGTGCCAGTTCCACCATGTGGTCGGCGGCCTCGGCATAGCCGTCGCCCTCGGCGGCGTCGCGGACAGAGGTGAAGATGACGGCGTAGCAGCCGGCGGTGCATGAGTCCATGGCGGCGGTTCCCTCCCGTGTGATGCCCGCCGCCGACGCTACGCCTGCCGGCGGAGGCCGCCCAGAGCCACTACCGGCGGAGGCAACGGGATCGTCAGGGGGTAGGGGGGGGCTCCGCCTCATGCCAAGGCGGCCTGCGGAGGCTGGGACCTCTCCGGCCAACCTGCTGGCACCGGCTCTGCCGGAGGCGATGAACCTGGCCATGGGCACCGGCTTGGCGCCGCCTGCGCTCAGTCTCTTCACCAGGGTGCGCCAGCGGGGTATTGGCCGGCCAGCGGCTGAGATGACTCCGGACCTGCGACATCTCGCCATCGCGGCGCTCTGTCCCTCAATCCGATTGCCTTCCCAGCCGGCTGAACCACGACGTGGATCTCTCCACGGAACCGGCACTTCCCTGGCAGCCTGCAGTACGTCGGCAGCTACCATGCCCCGGAGGGCGCCGGTTTTGCCCCTTAACTTGCAGAGGGGCTTTTCATGCAGGCACCGTCAGGTGCCGGCGTGTCAGGCGCCGGCCTTAGACAGCTGCTCGTTCACGAAGTCCCAGTTGACCAGGTGGTCGAGGAACGTGGTGACGAAGTCCGGACGACGGTTCTGGAAGTCCAGGTAGTAGGCATGCTCCCACACGTCGATGGTGAGCAGGGCGGTGGCGCCGTGAACCATCGGGTTCTCGGCATTCGGCGTCTTCATGAGGTCGAGCTTGCCGTCCTTCACCACCAGCCACGCCCAGCCGGAGCCGAACTGGGTCTTGGCGGCGTCGGAGAACTTCTCCTTGAACGCGGCATAGCCGCCGAGGTCGCGGTCGATCAGCTCGGCCACCTTGCCGGTCGGCTCGCCGCCGCCGTTCGGCTTCATGCAGTTCCAGAAGAAGGTGTGGTTCCACACCTGGGCGGAGTTGTTGAACACGCCCATGTTCTTCGAGTTCCAGGAGTCATGGATCACCTCTTCCAGCGACTTGGTCGCCAGCGGGGTGTCCTTCACCAGATTGTTCAGGTTGGTGACGTAGGTGTTGTGGTGCTTGCCGTGGTGGAACTCCAGGGTCTGGGCCGACATGTGCGGCGCCAGGGCATCCTTCGCATACGGCAGCGGGGGCAGTTCGAAAGCCATTACCAACCTCGCAATTATGGGTTTTGGAAACTATCTAAACAGGCCGTTTAGATAATCCGCTCGCACCGGCCGATGCAAGGTCAGTGCGGCGAAAATTTCGGGGCAGCTTCGCTTCCTCCGTGCGCTGCGGCGGCGGCCAGGGCGGCGGCCCGGACACCGGAGCGCACGGCGCCTTCAACCGTGCAGGGGTAGCCGGTCGCCGTCCAGTCTCCCGCCAGCAGCACCCCGCGCAGCGGTGTCACGGGGGCCGGACGCAGGGGCTCGGCGGCGGCGGTATGGGCAAGGGTGGCCCGCCGCTCGCGCACAACGCGGCAGGGCGGCAGCGGGTTGCCCGAAAGCGGACGCAGCGCCGGCAGGCGGCAGGCATCGGCCCACAGGGCGGCGGCGATGGCGGCATCGTCCTGCTCGGCCAGGGCATCGGCGGCGCTCACCGTCACGGATAGCACGTCGCCGCGGACGAACAGCCACTGCGCCGTGCCGCCGATCAGCCCGACGAAGCCCGGCGGCGGCAGGGGCACCGGCTGCGGCAGCAGGAAGTGCCCGTTGACGATGGCCCGCATGGGCAGCTCCGGCAGGGCGAGGGCCGGCAGCAGCCGCTGCGCCGCCGCCGGCGGGACCGCCCGCACCACCCC